>NZ_RZSA01000752.1:0-3388 GCF_003998075.1 Mesorhizobium sp. M2A.F.Ca.ET.037.01.1.1
GAGACCGCGGTGGAACCGTCCACGGCCATCGATGCGAGCCGGCCCAACGCCCGCGTCGCCGTGCTCGATGGCCCCGATCTCGAAACGCTTGTCTCCGGCCTCAATCGCCTCGGCGTGAAGCCGGACGGCATCATCGCCATCCTGCAAGGCATCAAATCTGCCGGCGCCCTGCAGGCCGACCTGGTCCTCCAATAGGCACGCCGATGATCGCGCTCCTCTCCTCGACACTGCATCGCCGCCCAAGACTTCACCCCGTGACCGGACTCCTCGCCATTAGCGCGATCGTCGCGTTGGCGGGCGGCGCGGTCCGTGCGGATGAAGTGCGCCAGGTATTGCCCGGCGGTCAGGCGCCGGCTCAGCCGGCCCAACTCACGCGCGAGACGGCATCGGCCCAGCCGGTTGGACTTGCGGTCGGGAAAGCGCCTGACGAAAGCGAGGTCCAGCGCTTCTGCTCAAACATCGCGGATGCCGCGCGCGACCGCCGCTACGCCCTGCAGGCGGAAGAGCTGAAGCAGCTGCAGGCCGGCATCGACGAGCGCATGAAAGCGCTGGAGGCGAAGAAAGCCGAATATGAAGAGTGGCTGAAGCGCCGCGAAGTGTTCCTGGCGCGCGCCGAGGACGGCGTCGTCAAGATCTATGCCGGCATGAAGCCGGACGCCGCCGCCGAGCGGCTGGCGATGGTCAATGCCGAGCTCGCGGCGGCCATCCTGATGAAGCTCGATTCGCGCAAGGCCGGCGTCATCCTGAATGAAATGGACCAGAAGGCGGCGGCGACGCTCACCGGCATCATGGCCAGCGCGGCGCGAAGGGTTGATCCGTCATGAAGTTGAAGTTCTTTGTCCTCGTCGCGGTTGCGGGGTTGTCCGGCTGCGGCACCAATTTCAAGGAGATCGGCCGGGAGCCTGCTATGTCACCCGTCGGTTCCGGCATCGGTGCCTCCGGCCCTTACACCTATCCCGAGCCGCCTGCCTCGCGGCCGAAGAAATTTTCACTGTGGGACGACCGCCAGAGCCGGCTCTTCACCGATCCGCGCGCCTTGCGCGCCGGCGACATCCTGACCGTCAACATCAAGCTCAACGACAGGGCTAATTTCAAGAACCAGAACGATCGCAGCCGCACCGCCGCGCGCAAGCTCGGCTATGACGTCACGCTCGGATGGGACGGCAAGAGCACCAGCGGCAAGGGCGACGCTGGCTTGAGCTCCAGCACGGAGACCAATGCCGACGGCGAGATCAAGCGCTCGGAAGACATCGAGCTCAACGTCGCCGCCGTCGTGACGGAGGTGCTGCCCAACGGCAATCTGATGATCAGGGGCTCACAGGAGGTCCGCGTCAACTACGAACTGCGGGTCCTCACCATCGCCGGCATGGTTCGTCCATCCGACATCGGCGCGGAGAACACCATCCCCTACGAGCGCATCGCGGAAGCGCGCATCTCCTATGGCGGCCGCGGCCGTGCAAGCGAGGTCCAGCAGCCGGCCTATGGCCAGCAGGTCCTCGACCAGGTTCTTCCTTTCTAGGGCCGGGAGAACGCTGCGATGGCCAATGTTGAGCAGGTCCAGCCCAAGAAGGGACCTTCCCTGGTGATCCAGCTCGCCATCCTGCTGGTCATGACGGGCGCGGCCATCGGCATGGGCTGGGTTTCCGGCGGCTATCTCAAGCAGGGCGAGACGCCGGCGCCAGTGCCCGCGGCGCCGGAGAATACCGGCAAGGCGGAGAAGACCGGCGAAGCCGGCAAGGCCGCTGCCGGGCCGACGCTGGCTCAGTTGGCGCCGATCACCACCAATCTCGCCTCGCCGTCGGACGTCTGGATCCGGCTGGAGGCATCGGTTCTCTATGACGCACCGCAGCCGCCGGAAGTGACCGAGCAGATCCACCAGGATCTGCTCGCCTTCGTGCGCACGATCAAGCTGCATCAGATCGAAGGCGCCAGCGGCTACCAGCATCTCAAGGCCGATCTCGATGAGCGCGCGGCGCTGCGCAGCGGCGGCCACGTCAAACAGGTTCTCGTCAGGACGATGCTGCTCGAATGAGAAAGTTCCTCATAGCCACGGCGCTCATCGTCGTCACCACCTCCGTCGCCGCGGCCCAGCAGCTCGATCTCGGCGGCATCGGCAAGGCCGACGGCACGACCGTCGGCTACCTGATCCAGATGTTCGGCCTGCTGACCGTGCTTTCGGTGGCGCCGGGCCTGCTCATCATGGTGACGAGCTTCACCCGCTTCGTCATCGCCTTCTCGATCCTGCGCGCCGGCATCGGCCTACAGTCGACGCCGGCAAACCTGATTCTGATCTCGCTGTCGCTGTTTATGACCTTCTATGTCATGGCGCCGACCTTCGACCAGGCCTGGAACACCGGCGTGAAGCCGCTGATGGACAACCAGATCACGCAAGGCGAGGCGTTCGAGAAGATTTCCGGTCCGTTCCGCGACTTCATGCTGCACAATGTGCGCGACAAGGACTTCGACCTTTTCGCCGACCTCGCCCGCGAGCGTGGCCAGACTGTCTCGCGCGAGACCGTCGATCTGCGCATCCTGGTGCCGGCCTTCATGATCTCGGAAATCCGCCGCGGCTTCGAGATCGGCTTTCTCATTGTTCTGCCCTTCCTCGTCATCGACCTCATCGTCGCCACCGTGACCATGGCCATGGGCATGATGATGCTGCCGCCGACGGTGGTGTCGCTGCCGTTCAAGATCCTGTTCTTCGTGCTGATCGACGGCTGGAACCTTCTCGTCGGCAGCCTGGTGCGATCCTTCACTTGAAGCCGCAGAGGCCGGCGCCGGATACGCGCTCGATTTTTGCGCAATATATTTTCGATTAACCCTGCGATTTAGCGCTTTGGTAGGGACTGGCCCGCATATTGCTCGCAGATGGCGGGTGATCGGGTTTTACAGATCATTGGCATGATGCCGCACCGTCATACCGGACATGCCGGTATGTCAAAAAATCCGTGTAAAAATAGGGTACGAGTACCATGGCCAGTATCATGACCAACGCCTCGGCGTTGACCGCTCTGCAGAGCTTGAACGCCACCCAGAAGAACCTCGACACCACCCAGGCCCGCATCTCGACGGGCTATCGCGTTTCTCAGGCTTCCGACAACGCCGCCTACTGGTCGATCGCCACCACGATGCGCTCCGACAACCAGGCCATGTCCACCGTTTCGGACGCTCTCGGCCTCGGCGCCTCGAAGGTCGACACGGCCTACACCGGCATGAGCAGTGCGATCGACACGATCAACAAGATCCAGCAGAAGCTGACTGCTTCGTTCGGCCAGACAGACGCTTCGAAAGAGAAGACCCAGACCGAAATCAAAGCGCTTCAGGACCAGTTGAAGGCCTATGCCGATGGCGCCACCTTCTCCGGCACCAACATGCTGTCCGTGAACAG
>NZ_RZSA01000753.1:0-3385 GCF_003998075.1 Mesorhizobium sp. M2A.F.Ca.ET.037.01.1.1
GGGCGTCGACGGCGCGACCCGGGCGGCGAAGGCGCGCGATGCGCTTGCCCTTGTCGGGCTGGCGGCCGCCTTCGACAAGAAGCCGCACCAGCTCTCCGGTGGCCAGCGCCAGCGCGTCGCGCTGGCCCGTGCGCTGGTCATCGAACCGGCGGTGCTTTTGCTAGACGAGCCGCTCGGCGCGCTCGATCTCAAGCTGCGGCGGCAGATGCAGGATGAGCTGAAGGCGATCCAGAAGCGCGTCGGCACCGCCTTCGTCCATGTCACGCACGATCAGGAAGAAGCGATGGCGCTGGCAGACCACTGCGTGGTGATGAATGACGGGCGCATCGAGGACGAAGGCCCGCCCGAGCGCGTCTATGCGCGGCCGAAGACACGCTTCTCGGCGACCTTCATGGGCGAAAGCACCATTCTTGCCGGCACCGTGACCGAAGCGGAGAACGGGATCGTCACCGTCTCGACGGCGGCCGGGCCGGTCTCGCTGCCCGGCGCATCGACTGCCGGCACCACGGTCGCGCTCGCCATCCGGCCGGAGCACCTGGTTCTCGGCGACGCGAAAGGCAATGTCGCGCTCGGCGCCGGCAAGGTCGGCGATATCGTCTTCCAGGGCAGCTTCAAGCGCGTGCTGGCCACGTCGACGCTGGATCCGGCACTGCAGTTCATCGCCAAGGCTTCCGCTTCCGCCACCGTTCAGGCGCGCGACACGATAGCGATTTCGTGCAACGCTCAAGATATCATCCTGCTGGCGGACTGATCCATGAGCACGCTTCCGGTCATCGAGGCTCCGGACTGGTACGAAACCATCCGCACGGGCGACGACATCACGCTCATCCATGAGCCATGGATCAAGCCGTTCTTCCGCTGCAACATCTGGCATGTGCGCGGGCGAGACCGAGACCTGTTGTTCGACACCGGGCTTGGCCATTTCAGCCTGAGAAGCCACGTGCCGCTTGTCAGCGAGCGCAAGCTCACCTGCGTGGCCAGCCACACGCATTTCGACCATATCGGCTGCCACCACGAGTTCCCGGACCGCTGCGTGCATTCGGCCGAAGCGGCAATCCTTGCCGATCCGCGCAACGAATGGACGGTCGCCGATCGCTACGCCAATGAGGAGATGTTCGACGGCGCACCGGAAGGCTGGGATACGGCGCGCTATCGCATCCTGCCCGCGCCGGCCGGCCGGTTGCTTGAACACGGCGACATCGTCGATCTCGGCGATCGCGCCTTCGAGGTCATCCACACGCCGGGTCACTCGCCGGGCGGCATCGCGCTTTACGAGAAGAAGACCGGCATCCTTTTGTCCGGCGACATCGTCTATGACGGGCCGCTGATCGACGACGTCTACCACTCAAATGTCGAGGACTATGTCGGGACGCTGCTTGCCATGCGCGGGCTCGATGTCTCGGTCGTGCATGGCGGCCATTTCCCAAGCTTCGGCAAGGTGCGCTACCGGCAACTCATCGACGAGTATGTCGCCGGCAAGCGCAAGGCGGGCTGCCACCTGCAGGGCGGCTGAGCGAGCGATAAGGGAAGCGAAGCCTACAGCGCCCGTTGCGGGCAAGGTGTACCCGTGGCATCGCCGCAACGGGAAGCTGTCGGCTGCGGCCGCTGGCTCGTCTCTTCCGAATGACGCACGAGTTCGGCGAACATAAGCGCGAAACTTCCCATCATCAGGAAGACTATGATCAGACGCGTTACCGGCAATAGACAGGTCTCTCGACTGGCCAGCCCCCGCCAACCCATCCACTGTCGGCTAACATGATCGATCCGCCTTTACGAGTGTTTAAGCCTCCTCTTAACCATTGCGGCCATCACATTCATGTCGCGCCTGTCACGAAGCGCGACTGGTGACCCGCCAGCCGGCACGCCGCCCTTCACAGATATGGGCGGCGCATGCTACGCCGTCGCCGGCGCGGCCCCGCAGACGGTCGCCCTCCGGGAGCCATGAGCAAAGCCGCCAGCCGTTTCGCCTTCGTCTCTTCCGACACCGACGACGCCCTCGCCGCGCGGGAAAGCCTGTCGGCGCGCTATGGGCAGGTGCCTGTCGCTGACGCGGAGATCATCATCGCGCTCGGCGGCGACGGTTTTCTACTGCAGACGCTGCGCGAGACGATGAGCACGGGCAAGAAGGTCTACGGCATGAACCGTGGCACCATCGGCTTCCTGATGAATGAATATCGCGCAGGCGGTCTCGAGGAGCGCATCGCCAACGCCGTTGCCGAGACGATCCGGCCGCTGGAAATGGTCGCCGTGACGCATGACGGCGAATCCGTATCCGCGCCGGCCATCAACGAGGTGGCGCTGTGGCGCCAGTCCTACCAGACCGCGAAGATCCGCATCACTGTCGACGGCCAAGTGCGGTTGGAGGAGTTGAACTGCGACGGCGTCATGATCGCCACTCCCGCCGGCTCGACGGCCTACAATCTGTCGGCGCACGGGCCGATCCTGCCGCTCGATGCGCCGCTCCTGGCATTGACGCCGGTCAGCCCTTTCCGGCCGCGCCGCTGGCGCGGGGCGCTGCTGTCCAACAAGGCGACGGTGCGTTTCGACATATTGGAAGCCGAAAAGCGCCCGGTGAATGCCGCCGCGGACCATACCGAGGTCAAGGCGGTGGCTTCCGTCACCGTGCGGGAATCGCCGACGGCGACGGCAACTTTGCTGTTCGATCCGAACCATTCCTGGAACGAACGCATCCTTGCCGAGCAGTTCCGCTACTGAGCCGGCGCAACGATACCTGTTCGATTAAGCATCGCGATTAAGGTTACGTCTTCACAATCACCGGGATTTCCGGCTGTTTGTGTTGACAAATCGCGGACTTGCGCCTAACTGCAACCGCGATCTTGCAGGCGCGCGGCGCCTGCCGCAACACGCGTTGCGATTTCCCGAACCAGCCAAAGACAACAAACACTTGTCCTCAGACACCCAGACCGTTCAAGAAGCGTTGACCTTTTCGGACCTTGGCCTTTCGCCCAAGGTCCTCTCCGCAGTCTCAGATGCCGGCTACACCAAGCCGACTCCGATCCAGGCCGGCGCCATCCCGCATGCGCTGCTCGGCAAGGATGTGTTGGGCATCGCCCAGACCGGCACCGGCAAGACCGCTTCCTTCGTGCTGCCTATGCTGACGCGATTGGAAAAGGGTCGCGCTCGCGCGCGCATGCCACGCACGCTGATCCTCGAACCGACCCGTGAGCTCGCCGCGCAGGTCGAGGAAAACTTCATCAAATACGGCAAGAACCACAAGCTCAACATCGCGCTTCTGATCGGCGGCGTCTCCTTCGACGAGCAGGACAAGAAGCTCGAGCGCGGCGCCGACGTGCTGATCGCGACACCTGGCCGTCTGCTCGACCATCGCGAGCGCGGCAAGCTCCTGCTCAACGGCGTCGAGATC
>NZ_RZSA01000754.1:0-3385 GCF_003998075.1 Mesorhizobium sp. M2A.F.Ca.ET.037.01.1.1
GTCCACCACCTCCATGCCGGGGACGTCGCGCACTGCCTGGCGCATAAGACCGAGCAGCCTCGGCACATCAACGCCGCTTTCGTCCTCGGGCAGCTCACCGGAAAACTGTGGCAGTTTGAGCTCGAAGTCGCGTTCGAGAAACTGCAACAAGGTTGCGTTGAATCGCGGTTCATCTTCATGGAAGCGCAAGGTAAAATGCGATGTTGCGCTGCGGCGCTCGATTTTGACCGGTACGAGCAGCAATGGCGCGCGATAGCTGCGCTCGTCCTCGGCCTTCTTCTTCCAGCGCAGGAAGCCGACCGCCAGGAAGAGCGTATTCGCGCCGCCCTCGGCAAAATCGTTGCGCACTTGCCGGTAAAGATCGATCAGCCGGGATTCCAATTGACGCCCATCGAGCGTCGACGGGAGCTCGTCGCGCAGAAGCGCTTCCGCGGCAAAGCCACGCTGGAGGTCACGTCCGTGCACCTCGCGATAGAGGACAGCATCCCGCTCGCCCAGTGGATTCTGTTCGGGGAGCGAAATCAGCCGGATCGAAGCGCCTGCCATCAGACGGTCCTCGAGGTAGCCGACGTCAGTACAAAGAAACGGAATTGTCTTCTTGGAGTCCGGAAAATTGAGCAGGCGGTTCCGCAGTGTCAAATCGAGGAGCTTTTTCTGCCAGCGGTCGATCCGTCCGGCCGCTGTCGTCGGCTTTACCTCGACGATCTCGACCGGCAGGGCTACCACGGCCGGTGCGGCTGGCAACGGCAACGCGATTTCGGTTGCCGCCTCTGCATCCACGCTGCGGCGCGTCGGTTCGTGCGAAGCAAGCGGTGTGATGCCGCCGCTGCGCGAGCGGCGTATATCGATGGCTGCGACAAAGGTGGCTACCTGCGTTTCGTCGAGCCGCTGTTCGATTGCGTGTTGGGCAGCCTCCAACGTCATCGCCGGCCGATGCGTCACGCCTGTCGTCTCAAACACGATGAGTTCGCGCGATGCCAGCGCCTTGCGGACCTCCATGGCATCGGGTTCAATGGCGTTGGCGAGCGTCCTTTGTGTCATCCAGACGCCGACGGCCGCGTGTCCCTGAAACATCAAAACGACGGGATGCAAGCCCGTCGCCTCCAGGGCGGACGCGAATAACAGACTGGTATCGAGACAGGTTGCCAGCTTTTCTGCCGTAATAATTGAGGGACGTCGAATTTTTTGGCCGCGGCTTTCGAAGCTCGCAGGTGGCTCTGCATAATGCAGCGATAGGCCAGCAATGGCCGAATAAATTGCGGCCGCCAGCATGAATGCGCGTTGCGGATTGCCGCTTTGATAGCCATCGAGGCTGGAAGGATGACCATGCGCTGCGAGCAGCTCCGCTGCGGAACGCAGCAGTCCTGCGATCGCCGGGTCGTTCGGCATGACGAATGCGGCGAGCAATTGCGCCATATCGACGACGCCACCCCATTCGTCGCGGGCAAGCAGGCGCACCGCAACGCGCTGCTCGGCCAGCACTGCGCCTCCTGAGGTTAGGCGCAACGTTATCTCCCCGCGCTCAGCCTCGTTGAGACCGGCCAGATAGCCGGCGTCGAGATCGATTTTTCGATCGCTTAAGGGAAGCCGGTCGCCAGCAACGATCCGATCAATTGTCCAGCTTTTGGCGCGCAAAAAAGGGGGGTTCGATGTCAGCTCGAGAGTGCATTTTTCGAAACCCTGCTGGGTCGGGTTGTTGAGCGCGATAGACCGGATCACCGGAATAGCATTTTGGAAGGACGCATATGTAAAGCTGGCGGCGATGTCCGCCACGACTTCTATTACGGGCGCGGCTGATATACCGGCAGCATCGCCAGTCTCCGAACTCGTTTCCATACCCCATCCCCTATTTTCATTTACGATAGAACTTTGCCGCCAGAATTTGAAAGTAAATTCTCGGTATGGTCGCCGCTTATGTCCAGCAGCATAGATTTCTAAAAGTGTTACCGCCCAGATAACGGTCGAAATGGAGACAGGCGATAATCGGTCGTCACGATTGGAGGGGATCCAAAAGTCGCGGAAATCGGAGCGCCGGCGCACGCTGCTGAAACCCAAGACGGGCAGGACGTCATCCGCAAATGTGTGGCGGTCCGGGCGCCATGGACCAAGCGTTGCGCGCCTATCGCGAGCGCTGTCGTGGCGCCTATCGCGGACTCGGACCCAGCCCGACAGTGACGGCGAACCTCGATCGGCCTATCGGTGAGGCGGTCGAATTCCGCCCATAGACTATCGAAAGGCACGCACTTCCAGCTCTATCTCCTCGTACGCGTTGCCGGCTACCTAAATTCGTGCGCGCGGTCCAATGCCTTTGATTGCTGATGTCGTTGTGGAGACGTTTGATCGCTGAAGCATTTGTTTGCTGACCTAGCGGCGCGGGGGGAGGTCATTTATTGGGTACATCTCCAGCACTCTATGTGCGATCGCGAGGAAAATTTGTCCAGACAAGCGAATTCATCGAATCTGGACTAATCAATAAGTATAATGATGGTAAGATTCGGGGGGCAGGAATGGCCGAGGTTGGACTTTTGGAATGGGCGGATAAGCAGCCCGACTGGATTAGGGATGCCTTAAGAAGACACGCCGCGCGGCCGGGCTTCAACCTCGAGCAGGAGGATAAGGCCGGTGTAACAGCTCGGGTCCGCCACGTCGGTGGATTTACCGCTGATCTGCCCGAATGCTCTCCGCTCTCGGCGGAGCATTTGAGGGCCAACAGTTCGAACGAGCCGCGCGCGGTGCTTTGCTCACTCGGCCCCGTCAAGCATTTGAACCGCCTCGCCGAAGAGCAGCAACTGCGTTTCGCCACCGATGGCATCACCATTATCTACGGCGACAATGGAAGCGGAAAGAGCGGCTATTGCCGGATCGCGAAGAAGCTTTGCCGTAGTCTGACGGCGGATGATCTTCTTGGCAACGTGTTCGAGATCGGCACCAAACCGCCAGCCGAAGTGCTTGTCCGGTTTCTCGAAGAGGGTGCTACGGAACCGACCCCCATAACCTGGAAGGACGGAACGCTGCCCCCCGCGTCAATTGCACGGATCTCCGTTTTCGACTCCGCGAACGCTCGCCTCTACGTCGATAAGCAAAACCGTATCGGTTTTCTGCCCGCAGCCATCGCGCTTCTCGAAAGCCATGGACGTCACCGCACCGAGCTCGAAGCCGACTTCCGGGAAGAAATCAAAGCGATCGAAAAGAACCTAAAGACACCATTGCCGAGTGGGTACACAGCTGCCGGCGCGGTCGTAAAGCTGCTGGCTCGTCTCGAAATCAAGTCAAAGGACGTGATGCCTTCCGCAGCCGAAATCAAAAACCTCGCTGCCCTCTCAGAGCAGGACATGGCTGATCTCGCTGGCCTCGAACAGGCTCTGGCAAGCGACCCTTCAACGAT
>NZ_RZSA01000755.1:0-3371 GCF_003998075.1 Mesorhizobium sp. M2A.F.Ca.ET.037.01.1.1
CGAGAGCCTGTGGCCGTCGCGCTTGCGGCGGATGATCTCCTGCGGCAGCATCAGTCGGGCAAGCCGCCCTGGAAGACGCGCCGCAGGATCGTCGCCAGCCGCGCGCCGCCGATCGGCGCCATGTCCTTGGTTTCCCGGTGCGAGAGTTCCGCTCCGGTCATGCCGGCCGCCAGGTTGGTGATGACCGAGCAGGCGGCAACCTTGAGCCCGAGGAAACGCGCGAGAATGACCTCCGGCACGGTCGACATGCCGACGGCGTTGGCGCCCATGACGCGCGCCATGCGGATCTCGGCAGGCGTTTCGAAGCAGGGTCCGGAGAACCACATATAGACGCCTTTGTGCAGCGCCGTGCCGGTTGCCTTGGCCGCCCTTTCGATCGCGCCGCGCAGGCCGGCATCGTAGGCCTCGGTGAGGCCGACGAAACGGCGGTCGCTCGGCTCGCCGATCAGCGGATTGGAGCCGGAAAAATTGATGTGGTCGGTGATCAGCATCACCGAGCCCGGTCCCATCTCGGGATCGACCGAGCCGGCGGCGTTGGTGAGGATCAGATGCGAGATGCCGATGCCGGCGAGCACCTCCAGTGCCGGGCGCATCGCGGCGGCGTTGCCATGCTCGTAATAATGCGCGCGGCCGGACAGCATCAGCACCGGCGTGCCGGCGAAATGCCCGGCAACCACCTCGCCGGCATGGCCTGAAACACCGCTGCGCGGGAAGCCCGGCAACTCCGCATAGGAGACGCGCCTGGCATCCTTGACCTGGTCGACCAGCCCGCCAAGGCCCGAGCCCAGCACAAGCGCCGCCTTGGGCGCCAGCCCGTCCAGCTTCTCGACCAGATGATCCAGCGCTTCCTTCATTTCAAGATATCGCCCCTGAAGCCGTAAGGCAGCATCTCGCCCATGGTGACCGTCTCGGCCACGCCGGTGTTGTCGCAGAGATAGAGCTTCGTGTCCGGCCGGCAGAATTCCGCCAGCCGCTGCCGGCAGCCGCCGCAGGGCGAGCATTTGGCCATGCGTTCGGCGATCACGGCGATCTCGACGATCCTGCCGCCGCCGCCCATGATGTAATGGCCGAGCGCGGTCGTCTCGGCGCACCATCCTTCCGGATAGGACGCCACCTCGATATTGGCGCCGGTGAAGACACGCCCGTCCTCGGTGCGAAGCGCGGCGCCCACCGGGAATTTCGAATAGGGCGCATAGGCCTTGGCCATCGCCGTCTTCGCCGCCTCGAACAGATCATGCGACATCCGGTTCTTCTCTCCCACGATCTTGTTCAAATGCCGGTCGCCGAACGAAAATCCAGCCTCAGCGTTCCCGACCTCAGTGTTCCCGACCTCAGCGTTCCTTGACATAGGGCACACCACCGGCGCGCGGCGGTATGGCCTTGCCAATGAAGCCAGCCAACAGGATGACGGTCAGCACATAGGGCAGCGCCTGCATGAACTGCGCCGGCACCTTGCCGACAAGGGGAAGCGGCGACCCCTGCAGGCGGATCGAGGCCGCGTCGAGGAAGCCGAACAGCAGGCAGGCGAACATGGCGTTGACCGGCTTCCACTTGGCGAAGATCAGCGCGGCCAGCGCGATATAGCCCTTGCCCGCCGTCATGTCCTTCACGAAGCCGCCATTCTGGACCATCGACAGGTAGGCGCCGGCGACCCCGGTCAGGATGCCGGTGCAGATCAGCGCGCGATAGCGCAGCCAGGGGACCGAAATGCCGGCGGTGTCGACGGCAGCCGGGTTCTCACCCACGGCGCGCATCCTGAGCCCAAAGCGGGTGCGAAACAGCACCCACCAGGTGAACGGCACCATGGCGAAGGCGAAATAGACCAGGATCGAGTGGCCTGAGATCAGCTCGGCATAGATCGGGCCGATGATCGGCACATCCCTGATCGCCTCGGCGCCGGGCCAGATGATCGCCTCGAAGCGTTCGCCCGGCTGCAGCGCCGGCGTGCGCCCGCCCTGCTGGAACCAAGCCTGGCCGAGGATGATGGTCGATCCGGCGGCGATGAAATTTATCGCCACCCCGGACACGATCTGGTTGCCGCGATGGGTGATCGAGGCGAAGCCGTGCACCAGGGCAAAAGCGACCGAGATCAGGATTGCCGTGCCGAGGCCGATCAGGGCCGAGTGGAAGACCGCGGCGGCCGACGCCCCGGCAAAGGCGCCGACCAGCATCTTGCCTTCCAGCCCGATGTCGAAGATGCCGGCCCGTTCCGAATAGAGGCCAGCCAGGCAGGCGAGCAGCAGCGGCACAGAAAGGCGGATGGTCGAGTCCAGCACCTGGACGATTGCGTTGAACATATCCATCTCAGGCCCCTGTCCCCTTGACCGCCTGCATGCCGACCGACTTCGGACTGACCGAGGCAAAAAGCGCCTGGATGTAAGGCCTGAACATATGCTCCAGCGCGCCGGCAAACAGGATGACAAGGCCCTGGATGATGACGATCATGTCGCGGCTGATCGCCGGCATCTCGAAGGCAAGCTCGGCGCCGCCCTGGTAGAGCATGCCGAACAGGATCGCCGCCAGCACGATGCCGACCGGATGCAGCCGGCCCATCAGCGCCACCGCGATGCCGACATAGCCGGCGCCGGACACGAAATCGATCGCGACATTGTGCTGGTCGCCCATGACGGGGTTGAGCGCCATCATGCCGGCCAGCGCGCCTGAGATCATCATCGCCGTGATGATGATGCGGGTTTCCGAAATGCCGGCATAGCGCGCCGCCTTCGGGCTGTGGCCATAGGTGCGCATCTCATAGCCGAGCCTGGTGCGCCAGATCAGCAGCCAGACCAGGAAGGCCATGACCAGAGCCAGCAGGAAGCAGATGTTGAGCGGCGCCGAGCGGATCTTGGCGCCGAACAATTCAATCACCCAGTTGAGTTTCGGCAGTTCCGCCCCGGCAAGGAAATTGCGCGTCTGCGGCGCCTGCGAGCCGGCCGGCTTCAGCGCGCCGACCAAGAGATAGACCATCACCGAGGCCGCGATGAAGTTGAACATGATGGTGGTGATGACGATGTGCGAGCCGCGCTTGGCCTGCAGATAGGCCGGGATCAGGCCCCAAAGCGCGCCGAACGCAGCGGCGGCCACGATCGCGATCGGAAAGATCACCCACCAGGGCATCACGCTGTCGAGGCTCAGGCAAACGAGCGCGATGCCCAGGCCGCCTATATAGGCCTGGCCCTCGGTGCCGATATTGAACAGGCTGCAATGCGCCGCCACCGCCACCGACAGTCCGGTGAAGATGAAGGTGGTGGCATAGAAGAGCGTGAAGGCGATGCCCGTGCCCCTGCCGAAGGCGCCTTCGACGAGGATGACGGCAGCGCGGAACGGGTTCTCGCCAACCAGCATGACGACGAAACCGGCGACGATGAAGG
>NZ_RZSA01000756.1:0-3361 GCF_003998075.1 Mesorhizobium sp. M2A.F.Ca.ET.037.01.1.1
GTCCAGATCCGTGTCGAGCTGCCGCAGGAAGACAATGTCATCTCCGTGCCGCAAACCGCGGTGACGACGAGCCTCTACGGCGATTATGTCTTCGTGGTTGTGCCGGCAAAGCCGGCGGAGGGCGCCGCTGCCGCGCCGGCAAAGCCGGACGAGCAGAAGGCCACCGCCGATGCCGCCAAGCCGCAGGCGGACGCGTCCAAACCCGCCGACAACGCCACGAAGCCGGCTGACGCCAAGCCGGCCGATGCCGCGCAGCAGCAGGCGTTCACCATCTCGCAGATCTTCGTGAAGCTCGGCCGCCGCAACAACGGCATGGTCGAGATCGTCGAGGGCCTCAAGGACGGCGACCAGGTCGTCACCGCCGGCCAGAACCGGCTCTTCAACGGCATGTCGGTTGCTGTCGACAACACTATCGACCCCAGCAAATCGGCGAACAAAGAGGTTCAGCAATGAGCTTTTCCGACCTCTTCATTCGCCGGCCCGTCTTGTCGACGGTGCTGGCCTGCATGATCCTGCTGCTGGGCTTCCAGGGCATCTTCGGCCTGTCGATCCGCCAGTATCCCAAGGTTGACGAGACGGCGATCACGATCACCACGGCCTATCCGGGCGCCAGCGCCGACCTCATCCAGGGCTTCATCTCGGCGCCGATCGCGCGCGCCGTCGCCTCGACCGAAAACATCGACTACGTCACCTCGTCCAGCCGTCCGTCCTCGAGCACGGTCACGGTGCAGATGAAGCTCGGCTCCAATCCGGACGTCGCGCTCGCCGAGGTGCTGTCCAAGGTCCAGGGCGTGCGCGGCACCTTGCCGGACGCCTCCAAGGATCCGGTCATCGTCAAGGGCACCGGGCAGCAGTTCGCGATGATGTACATCTCGATGCAGAACCCGAACATGACGAAGGAGCAGCTCACTGAGTATATCGAGCGCGTCATTCGGCCCCGCATTTCGACCGTGGAAGGCGTCGCCGACGTCCAGATCTTCGGCGCCCAGGAATATTCCATGCGCATCTGGATCGACCCGATCCGGCTCGCCGCGCGCGGCGCCACGGCGGTTGACGTGCTGACCGCCATCAACAACTCGAATTTCCTGTCGGCGCCCGGCAACACCCAGAACGAGTATGTGGTCTCCTCGATCACCGTGCATTCGACCCTGCAGACGCCGGAGGCCTTCGCCCAGCTCCCGATCCGCTCGACGAACGGCGAGGTTGTGCGCCTGCGCGATGTCGCGCGTGTCGAGCTCGGCGCGGCCAGCACCGACACCAGGGTGAGCTTCAACGGCAAGCCGGGAACCTTCCTCGCCATCTTCCCGACGCCGGCCGCCAACCCGCTGACGACTGCGGCCGCGGTCACCAAGCTCGTGCCGGTGATTCAGGAAACGCTGCCGAAAGGCATGACGATCGAGGTCGTCTACGACGCCACCGGCCAGATCAGCGCCTCGATCGAGGAAGTGTTCAAGACCATCGGCGAGGCTGTCGCCATCGTCATCGTGGTGATCCTTCTGTTCCTCGGCTCGTTCCGCTCGGTGATGATGCCGATCGTGACCATCCCCCTGTCGCTGATCGGCGTCTGCTTCATCCTGTTTGCGGTCGGCTACTCGATCAACCTTCTGTCGCTGCTTGCCATGGTGCTGGCGATCGGCCTCGTCGTCGACGACGCCATCGTGGTGGTGGAAAACATCCACCGCCACATGGAAGAGGACCACATGTCGCCGATGCAGGCGGCCTTCAACGGCATGCGCGAGATCGCGACGGCCATCGTGGCGATGACCATCACGCTGGCCGCCGTGTTCGCCCCACTTGCCTTCACCGGAGGCCTGACCGGCGCGCTGTTCCGCGAATTCGCGGTGACGCTGGCCGGCTCTGTGGTGCTGTCGGGCCTGATCGCCATGACGATCACGCCGATGATGTCGGCGCGTTTGCTGAAGGCTGGCCAGCACGGACGCTTCCAGCGCATCGTCGATGGTACATTCAGCCGCGTCGAGCGCTTCTATGAACGGGCCGTCACCGCCTCGCTCCGGAACCGGCCGGTGACGCTGATCATCGTCGTGGCGCTTGTCGCCCTCACCGGCTTCATGTTCACCAAGACCTCGACCGAACTGGCGCCCGAAGAAGACCAGGGCTTCCTGCTCTCTCTGGTGACCGCGCCGCGCTATGCGACCTCGGACTACACCGAGACCTATGTCAACCAGATGCTCGGCCTGGTGAGGGACATCCCCGAGACCCGGGCGCAGTTCTCGGCCGTCGCCTTCGGCGGCGCCACCAACAGCGCCTTTGTCGGCTTCGCCTTCAAGGACTGGGCCGACCGCAAGCGCAATTCGAAGGAACTGCAGGCCGACATCACCGCACGGCTCGCCAAGGTCGCCGGCGTTCAGGCCTTCGTCTTCGCGCCGCCGACGCTGCCCGGTTCCGGCGGCGGCCTGCCGATTTCCATGGTCGTGCGCTCCACTGGCGACCCTTCGGAGGTCTTCGATCAGGCCGAGAAAATCAAGAACAAGGCGCAAGCCTCGGGCCGCTTCATCGTCGTGCAGAACTCGATGGCCTACGACGCGCCGCAGGTGACGGTCACCATCGACCGCGAGCGCGCGGCGGCGTTGAACCTGCCGATCGCCGATATCGGCAATACGTTGACGCTGCTGGTCGGCGGCGCCGAGGTGGCGCAGTTCGACCGCGATTCCAACAGCTACGACATCATCCCGCAGGTGCCGCAGGAATTCCGCGACAACCCCGAGAAGCTTGGCGAGTATTTCATTCGCAGCGTCGACGGCAAGATGGTGCCGCTGTCGGCGGTGGTGAAGATCTCGACCAACGCCTCGCCGGCGGCCATCGAGCAGTTCAACCAGCTGAACTCCTCGACGATTTCGGCCTTGCCTTTGCCCGGCGTGACCACCGGCGACGGCTTGAAGGTGCTGGAGGATATCGCCAATGAGACCCTGCCCGACACCTTCTTCATCGACTATTCCGGCCAGTCGCGGCAGGAGAAGGAGCAGGGCAACACCATCCTGATCGCCTTCGCCGCGGCGGTGGTCGTGATCTATCTGGTGCTGGCGGCCCAGTTCGAGAGCTTCCGCGACCCGCTGATCATCATGATGGCCGTGCCGCTGTCGATCTTCGGCGCCATCGTGCCGCTCAACATCGGGCTCGGGACGCTCAACATCTACACCCAGGTCGGCCTAATCACGCTGATCGGCCTGATCACCAAGCACGGCATTCTGCTGGTGGAGTTCGCCAACCAGCAGCGCGAGGTGCACGGCATGCGCCGCCGCGACGCCATCATCGCTTCGGCCAAGGTGCGCCTGCGGCCGATCCTGATGACGACGGCGGCGATGGCGCTGGGCGTCGTGCCGCTGATCATCTCCAGCGGCGC
>NZ_RZSA01000757.1:0-3344 GCF_003998075.1 Mesorhizobium sp. M2A.F.Ca.ET.037.01.1.1
CCTGTGTTCATGCCAAAACCACGTTCATGCCAAAACCGTGTTCATACCGATGCCATGTTCATGACAGCGCCTTGGTCAGTTGGTCGCGGAGCTCATGGGCGGTGAGGTCGAGCTGCAGCGGCGTCACCGACACCAGCCGGTTGCGCAGCGCGTAGAGGTCCGTGCCCTTCTTGCCTTCGACCGGCTCGCGGCCGAAGCGCAGCCAGTAGTAAGGCAGGCCGCGTCCGTCGCGCCGCTCATCGACCCAGAGGCTGTGCACCAGCTTGCCCTGCGAGGTGACGACGGTGCCCTCCACTTCGTCGGGAGCGCAGTTCGGAAAATTGACGTTGAGCAGCACGCCGTCCGGCAGCGGCGTTTCCACCAGTCGCTTCAACAGCGCCGGCGCCAGCGACTCGGTCGTCTCGTAAGGAACCACGCGATCCTCGCCGACATAGGAATAAGCCTGGCTGACCGCGATCGAGCGCACGCCGAGCAGCGCGCCTTCCATGGCGCCTGCAACGGTGCCGGAATAGGTGACATCATCAGCAATGTTGGCGCCGGAATTGACGCCGGACAGGATCAGGTCCGGCGGTCCGGGCAGGATCTTCTTCGTACCCATGATGACGCAGTCGGTCGGCGTGCCGCGCACCGCGTAATGTTTCTCGCCGATTTTGCGCAGCCGAAGCGGCTCCGAAATCGACAGCGAATGCGCGTAACCGGACTGGTCCTGCTCGGGCGCCACCACCCACACGTCGTCCGACAGCGTGCGGGCGATGCGTTCGAGCGACGCCAGCCCTTCGGCGTGGATGCCGTCATCGTTGGTCAGAAGAATGCGCATGCGTTCACTTGGCTTCGATCTTGGCGAGACCACCCATGTAAGGCCGCAGCACTTCAGGAATGGTTACGCTGCCATCCTCATTCTGGTAGTTTTCGATGACAGCTATGAGAGCGCGGCCGACGGCGGTACCCGAACCATTGAGCGTGTGAACGAAGCGGTTGCCCCTGCCGTCCTTGTCCTTGTAGCGGGCATCCATGCGCCTGGCCTGGAAATCGCCGCAGACCGAGCAGGACGAGATTTCGCGATAGGCGTTCTGCCCCGGCAGCCAGACCTCGATGTCGTAGGTCTTGCGCGCGCCAAAACCCATGTCGCCGGTGCAGAGCGTGACGGTGCGGAACGGCAGGCCGAGCTGCTTCAGCACCTCCTCGGCGCATCGCGTCATGCGCTCATGCTCGGCGATCGAGCTTTCCTGATCGGTGATCGAGACCAGCTCGACCTTGTAGAACTGATGCTGGCGCAGCATGCCGCGCGTGTCGCGGCCGGCCGAGCCCGCTTCCGAGCGGAAGCACGGCGTCAGCGCCGTGTAGCGCAGAGGCAGCTTTTCATGCGCGGTGATCTCCTCGCGCACGAGGTTGGTCAGCGGCACCTCGGCCGTGGGGATCAGGCCAAGCCGACCGTCGCCATGCGGCGTGAAGAACAGGTCTTCCTCGAATTTCGGCAGCTGGTTGGTGCCGAAAAGCACCTCATCCCGCACCATCAGTGGCGGGATGACCTCTTCATAGCCATGCTCGATCGTGTGCAGGTCGAGCATGAACTGGCCGATCGCGCGCTCCATGCGGGCCAACTGGCTTTTCAGCACGGTGAAGCGCGTGCCGGACAATTTCGCCGCCCGCTCGAAATCCATCATGCCGAGCGCTTCGCCGATCTCGAAATGCTCCTTCACCCAGTTCGGACGCGTCGGCACCTCGCCGACGATGCGCTTGACGACATTGTCGTGCTCGTCCTTGCCGACCGGCACGTCCTCCAGCGGCACGTTGGGCAGCACCGCAAGCGCGTCGTTCAGCGCCTTGTCGAGCTCGCGCTCGCGCGCCTCGCCGTTCTGGATGAACGCCTTGATATCGCTGACTTCGCCCTTGAGCTTCTCGGCAAGCGCTGCATCGCCCGAGCGCATGGCGTTGCCGATCTCCTTCGAGGCGGCGTTGCGGCGCTCCTGCTTGACCTGCAATTCGCTGAGATGCGAGCGCCGCGCCTCGTCCTTGGCAATCAGATCGTCGACCGTGGACTGCGCCTCGTCAGCCGACCACGAGCGCTTCACCAGCGCCTCGACAAGGGCCTTCGGGTTTTCGCGAATCCATTTGATATCAAGCATGGTCGATCCTCAAAAGTAAGGACCGAGGGGGTAAACCGCATCGGCTATCGATGCAAGACGGCGGATAAGCGCCGCCTCGATTTCCCTGCCTTGCCGCCGCTCAGGTGGACGGCGCGTCCGGCGTCTTGTCGCCGGCGACAGAGCTGTCCGCATTCGCCTGCTCGCGCGCCAGCCGGTCGCGCGCCTGGGCGCGCTCGATCATGCGCGATGACCAGATGGCGACCTCGTAGAGAATGATCGTCGGGATGGCGAGGCCGCACTGGCTCATCGGATCGGGCGGCGTCAGCACCGCGGCGACCACGAAGGAAAGCACGATCGCCCATTTGCGCTTCTCGGCCAGCGCCTGCGACGACAACAGCCCGACGCGCGTCAAAAGGCTGGTCACCACCGGCAGCTGGAACACCAGGCCGAAGGAGAAGATCAGCGTCATGATCAGGCTGAGATATTCCGAAACCTTGGGCAGCAGCGAAATCTGCACCTGGTCGTTGGTGCCGACCTGCTGCATGGCCAGGAAGAACCACATCACCATCGGGGTGAAGAAGAAATAGACCAGCGAGGCGCCCATCAGGAACAGGATGGGCGACGCGATCAGGAACGGCAGGAAAGCGCTGCGCTCATTCTTGTAGAGGCCCGGCGCGATGAACTTGTAGATCTGCGTGGCGATCAGCGGGAAGGCGATCACCATGCCGCCGAACATGGCAAGCTTCACCTGGGTGAAGAAGAACTCCTGCGGCGCGGTATAGATCAGCTCGACCTTGTGCGGGTCGAGGCCTGCCCATTGCGTTGCCCATTTGAAGGGGATGACCAACAGGTTGAACAGGCGCTTAGCGAAAAAGAAGCAGACGAGGAAGGCGACGAAGAAGCCGCCCAGCGACCAGATCAGGCGGCGGCGCAACTCGATGAGATGCTCGATCAGCGGCGCCGACGATTTCTCGATTTCTTCCCGCTCCTTGTCCGATACGCTCACTTGGCGGCTCCCGCCGTCTTCTTGGTGTCAGCCGTCTTCTTGGAGGCAGGCTTCCTGGCCGCGGCAGGCTTTGCCTCAGCCTTGGACGCGGCCTTTGCGGCAGCCGTTGCGGCTTTGGCCGGCGCCGAGGATTTGGCCGGCACCTTTGCAGCCGATGCCTTCGATGCCGCTGCCGTTTTCGCCACAGCGTCGGCCGTCTTGGCCTTAATCACCGCAGTCTTTTTCGCCGGTTTGGCCGCCACAGGCGCATC
>NZ_RZSA01000758.1:0-3329 GCF_003998075.1 Mesorhizobium sp. M2A.F.Ca.ET.037.01.1.1
TCTATGTCGGGCTCGGCAATCACGATCTCGACCAGAACGGCTCGCCGCCGCATGTAGATTGGTATCGCCGCGAATTGCGAGATTATGTCGAGGTCAACCATCGCCCCGGCGTGTTCTTCAAGCCGCCTGTGCCGGCAACCGAATACGACGTCGACACTGACTGCTATTCCTGGGACTGGGGCGGCCTGCATCTCATCCAGACGCACCGCTTCGCCGGCGACACCGGACATGGCGCGCCGAGCAGCCTGCCCTGGCTGAAGCAGGACCTCGCCACTTATGCCGGCGATGGCCGTCCAGTGGTCATCTTCCAGCATTATGGTTGGGACACCTTCTCGACCGAGCGCTGGGATCCGGTGAAACGCACCTATGACGACGATGGTTCAGGCCGCCCGCACTGGTGGGGCGAGGCCGACCGCCAGGCTCTGCTGGCGGCGATCAGCGGCTACAATGTCATCGCGATCTTCCACGGCCATCAGCACGAAGTGCCGATGATCTACCAGCGCGACGGCCTCGATCTCGTCAAGCCGAAGGCGGCCTATATGGGCGGCTTCGCACTCGCGCGCATCACGGCCGACAACATGGATGTGGTGCTGGGCGAGGCGGCTGGCGACCATGGCGAGATCGTCTTCACCAACGCTTTCGCCAAGCAATTCCAGGCATGAAAAGGCCGCCCCGCGGCGGCCTCCATGGTGCCTGTCATCCTGATGCTTGAGGGGTGCGGTTGCATCGGGCAACGCAATCCGGTTAGGCTCGCCGCGGCTGCCGGCGAGGGCAGCCCTGGGGGAACCGGGTTTGCGTCTTCGTGTGGCTTTTGTCGCTGTCCTGATGGCCCTGGCTGGCTGCATCGCCGACGACGTCGGACCGATCAACACGCTCACCCGGAAAGCAGGTCGCCCATCACCCACTTATATCCCCGACCCGGCCGATGATGGCTCGACCGTCGTGGGACTTGCGTTTTCCGGCGACGGCACGCGGGCCGCCGCTTTCTCCTACGGCGTGTTGCGGGCGCTGGACGACGTCGTCATCGATCAACGCCCGAAACAGCGCACGCTGGTCGACGACATCAGGATGGTTTCGGGCGCCTCGGGCGGCGCGGTCACCGCCGCGTATTTCGGCTACAAGGGCAGGGACGGCTACCAGGACTTTCGTGAGCGCTTCCTGACCCAGAACGCCGAAGCCGATCTCAGGACATCGTTGTCGCCGGTCAACTTCATCCGCGCCTATTATGGCGGCGTCAACGACCGCAGCGGTTTCGCCAGATGGCTGAACGACCATCTGTTCGACGGCGCGGCCTTCAAGGCCTTGCACCGGCCGAAAGGTCCGATCGTCTGGATCAACGCCTCCGACATATACAACCGCACGCCGTTCCTCTTCACCCACGACACCTTCGCGGCGCTGTGCAGTGACCTCGACCAAGTGCGGATTGCCGACGCTGTCGCGGCATCTGCCGCCGTGCCGATTGTCTTCGCACCGATCGTGGTCTCGGCGACCAGCCCCCATTGCGGTTACCACAGGCCGCAATGGCTGAGCGAGGCGCTTGCCGACCGCAACGCCTCGCTGCGGCTCAAGGCCTATGCCAGCGCGCTCGATTCCTATCAGAACGACGATCCGCTCGACTATGTGAAGCTGCTCGACGGTGGGCTGACGGACAATATCGGTGTCACCGGCTTCACGCTTGAGCGCTCCGCCGCCGGCACACCTTACGGGCCGCTGTCGCCGTCGGCCGCGGTCCGCCTGACGACGCTGATCTTCATCGTCGCCGACGCCGGGAGCGACAGCGATGTGAACTGGGCGAAGTCGCTGCACGGGCCAAAGGCCGCCGAGCTCCTCGACGCCGTGACCAGCACCACGCTCGCCGCCTCGGTGCGCGACGAGTTCGATGCGCTGAAACTTGCGGTCTCGCAATGGAAGGGCGAGCTGGTGCGCTATCGCTGCGGGCTCCCGGCCTCGACCGTTTCGGCCTATCGCGGTTCGTCGGCCGGGTGGAACTGCCGTGGTGTCCGCCTTGTGGTCCAGCACCTTTCCTTTGCCGATCTCGATCCGGCGACGCAGGCGAAGCTGAACGAGATTCCGACCAGGCTCAGGCTGCCTGTCGACCAGGTCGATCTCACGATCGATGCCGGCCGCAGGGCGCTCGAGGTTAATCCCGACATACAGACGGCAGTCGCTGCGATCCAGGCCCGCGCCGGCGTGAGGCCGCCGGCGATCACGACGGCCGAAGCGAATTGACATCATCAGGAGACAGTTCTTGGCAGAGTTCACCCTCTATATCGGCAACAAATGCTTTTCGTCCTGGTCGCTCAGGCCCTGGGTGGCCATGCGGCACCTGGAAATACCTTTCGAGGAGGGCTTCGTGCGGCTACGCACGCCGCAGACAGCCGCCAACCTCGCCAAGGTGTCGCCGACCGGCCTTGTGCCGGTGTTGAATCACAATGGCAGCATCGTCTGGGAAACGCTTGCCATCCTTGAATATCTTGCTGACCTCTACCCTGAGAAAAGGCTCTGGCCGGAGGACCTCGGCGCTCGTGCGCTGGCGCGCTCGGTTGCCACCGAGATGCACTCCGGCTTCCGCGAGGTTCGTTACGGCTGGCCGATGAACCTGCGTCGGCCGACATCGCACAAGCCGCTCGATGCCGAGGGCGAGGCACAGCGGGCGAGGATCGAGGCGATCTGGCGCCAGTGCCGCGAGCAATATGGCCAGGGCGGCCCGTTCCTGTTCGGTCATTTCACTGCGGCCGATGCCATGTATGCGCCGGTGGTCACGCGCTTCGACACTTATGGCGGCGAGCTGGCGCCCGTCACCCGCGCCTATGTCGACGCGGTGCTGGCGATGCCCGCGATGCGGCACTGGTACGCGGAAGCTGCCAAGGAGCCCTGGCCGGAGCCCGGCCCGGACGAATAGAGCTATTCCGGAAGAAGGTGTAACGTTCGTGGAGGTTGCGCAGCGGATACGCCTCGTGGGCGGCCGGCGGCAATAGACTTTCGGGGAGGCGGCGATGGCCAGCAGTGAAGCATCGCGTGAAGCCACGGCGTCAACGATCTTCCATTGCCGGTTGATCCCGCCGCGGCCGGATTTCGCCCTCACTATGACGGAGGAGGAAAGGGCGCTGATGGGCCGGCATGCCGACTATCTGCGCGAGAAGCTCCGCGAAGGCATCATGATCATGGCAGGCCCGGTCGCCGATCCGGCCGGCCCATGGGGGCTGCTGATCCTGCGTGCCGGCAGCGAGGCGGAGGCGAGGGCCGTGACCGACGCCGACCCGGTGGCGCGTTCGGGCCGCGGCTTCCGCTATGAGATCCTGCCGCTGTTGAGCGTGATCATGTAGGCC
>NZ_RZSA01000759.1:0-3327 GCF_003998075.1 Mesorhizobium sp. M2A.F.Ca.ET.037.01.1.1
TCTCGCTGCCGGCCTTGCGGTCAGGATGCTGCAGCAGCTCGGAGATCTGCTGCGCGGCGATTTCGCCCTGGACCGGCGCGTTGAAGTTGAAGATCACGTCGAGCAGCCCGTTCTTGATGCTCTCGCAGCCCGTGGCGGCACCCGCGCCATTGGTGACGATGGTGACCTGGTCCTGCTTGCCGGCTGCCGCGACGGCAGCGCCGGCGCCGACTTCGGCATTGTCCCAGATGCCCATGATGCCGCAGAGATCGGGATGCTGCTGCAGTACCGTCTCGGTGATCTGGCGGGCCTTTTCGCTGATGTAGTCGGCCGGCTGGTCGGAGACGAGCTGCAGCTCGGGATTGGCCTTCAGCACCTTGTCGATGCCGGTGCGCATATAGATGTTGGCGGCGCCCGTCTGGACGCCGGCGAGCCACACCACCTTGTGCGAGACGGCGTTCGGCCCGGTGCAATGCTTGGCCAGCTCGCCCATCTCCAGGCGGCCCATCTCGATCCAGTCATTGCCGACATAGGAGTCGGTCTGGGTCGCCGACTGCATGTTGACCTGCAGCACCTTGATGCCTGCGGCCTGCGCCTGCTTCAAGAGCCGCGCATAGGTCTGCACGTCCGGGTTCTGCACGATGATCAGGTCGGGCTTCTCGGCGATCGCGCCCTGCATGGCGCGGATGCCGGCATTGGTGTCGCCGTTCGGATCGCGCACCTCGAGCGTGAAGCCGTAGCGGGCGGCGTGACGCTGCCACACCATCACCCAGGCCTGGTTGAGGTCCATACCCTGCGAGATCGGCACGAAGATGACCTTCTTGCCCTTGACGCCGTCGAGATAGGCAGCCCGGCCGACCTGATCGGTTTCCTGCGCGCTTGCGACCTGTGCGACACCTAGCAGCGCAAGCGCGGCCATGCCCGCCAACAGGCATTTCTTGAATATCTTCATAGGTTTCCTCCCCAATTTGATGGTTCGAGTTCTTGTTTCAGATGTCGCCGCTCTGCGAGGTCTGCTCGTCGCGCGGATTGATGATGGCGTCGATGGCAAGGGCGCCGAGCAGGATCACGCTCTTGATCAAATTCTGGCTGGTGTAGGAGAAGTTGAGGATCGTCATGCCGTTGGTCAGGATGCCGACCAGAATGGTGCCGGCGATGACATTGCGCACGCCGCCCTGGCCGCCCGACAGGCCGATGCCGCCCAGCACGACCACCAGCAGCACGTCGTAGATCAGGCTCGAATTGTAGAGGCGCGTGTCGATGCCGGTGACGAGACCGGTCATGATGATGCCGGCGGTGAACGCGATGAGCGCGCTGATGACATATTGCGTCACGATGATCGGGCGTGTCGGCAGGCCGGTGGTGCGGGCCGCGTTCGGATTGTCGCCAGTTGCGTAGACCAGCCGGCCAAAGCGCGTCTTCCTCAGAAAGAGACCCATGAGAGCCGCCACCGCGCCGAAGATGACGACGGACATCGGTATCCCGAGCACGCTGCCATTGCCGACGAATTTCAGCCAGGCGATGTCCGGCGGGGCATAGAGCACGTCCGAGGCAAAGACGATGCGCCCCGAGCCGTAGACCGAGGAGGCGATGGCCAAGGTAGCGAAGATCGGCGGAACTTCCGCGACCGCCACCATGACGCCGGTGAACAGGCCGATGGCCGCGACCAGTATGGCGCCGCAGATCACGGCAAGCGTGAAATCGATGCCCCAGGTAGAAATCCAGATGCTGAAGGCGACGCCGACGACCATCACCGCCACCATGGTGAGGTCGATGCCGCGGCCGACGACGACGAAGCCCATGCCGACGGCCAGCGTGCCGAGGATCGACACGTTCTTGAGGATGGCGATGATGTTGCCTTGGCTCAGGAAATTGTTGAGCGTCGCCGAGAAGACGAGGAACATCACGACCGAGATCGCGACGACGACGACTTCCTGCGACGCCTTGAAGCCAAGGCGCCTGTCGTCCGATTTGCCCGAACCAGGCATTTTCCTCCTCCCAGGCAGCCTATGATTGGCGCCTTCCTCAGGCGACCAGCTGAATCGGAATCCTCCCAAGGCTCCGAGCCGTTTGCCTGTACGGGACAATTACGACTGAAGCGTCGGCGGACAATTTCGTTTTTCTGATACGCTGTGCAGTTTGCCCCCGCGCCGAAGCGTAAGCTTCGTGAAGCTTTCATCCCAGGGGCAGCCTTCTCAGGCCTGCGGCGGCTCGCCGGCATAGGCGCGCGCGATAAGGGCCCGGATCGGTTCCCGCTCCAGCGCCCGCGGGTTCCAGTAGGGATTGGCCAGCGCACGGTCCGTCGCAATGTCGATCCCCTCGGACGGCATGCCGATCTCGGACAGCGCGCGTTTTGCGCCGATGCGGCCGGCGAGGTCGTAGAGCGCGATGGCAGGATCATCCGTCTTCAGCACGGCCCGCAGGGTTTGCATGACGGCCGGAACGGCGGGGGCGTTGTAGGCCAGCGCATGCGGCAGCACGATCGTATGGGTCTCCGCATGCGGCAGATCGAAACTGCCGCCGAGCGTATGGCAAAGCTTGTGGTGCAGCGCCATGCCGACCGAGCCGAGGCAGATGCCGCAGAGCCAGGCGCCGTAAAGCGCCTCGGAACGCGCGTCGCGGTCATGCGGGTTCCCGGCAATGACCGGCAAGGCGCTCACCAACGCGCCGATGGCTTCGGTGGCCATCAGATTTATCACCGGGTTGCTTTCCCTGGCATAGAGCGCCTCGACCGCATGGGCGATGGCGTTCATGCCGCTTGTTCCCGACAACGAAGCGGGAAGCGTCATCGTCAGGTCGACGTCGTAGATCACCACTTCCGGCAGCACCTTCGGGCTCGATTGGGTGACCTTCACGCCATCTTTCGTCTCGCCGAGGATCGGCGTCATTTCCGAGCCGGCATAGGTCGTCGGCATCACAATCTGCGGCAGGTCGGTGCGCAAGGCGATCGCCTTCGCGAGACCCGTCGTGGAGCCGCCGCCGACCGCGACCAGCCCGTCGGCCTGGAGTTCCGCCGCGACCCGCAGCGCGTCCTCGGTGACGGACACCGGCGTATGCATCGTCGCTTTGGCATAGACGCCGGCTGCCCTGTCGCCGAGGAACTCGGCATGGCGCCGGGCATCGGCCTCCCGCGGCGGCGTGGCCAGGACCAGCACACGTTTCAGCCCGAGCCGGTCGATCTCCTCCGGGAGCCTTGCGATCGTGCCTGATCCGAAGACGACGCGTGCTGGCTGGGCGTTGTAGACGAAGCTTTTCATGTGAGCCTCTCCCGTCAGCCGCGACTGTATGCCGTGGCATGAAAGTTAGCGACGAAGAGGCGCGCGTGTAAGTGCGCAGGCTGTCGAAATC
>NZ_RZSA01000075.1:0-11956 GCF_003998075.1 Mesorhizobium sp. M2A.F.Ca.ET.037.01.1.1
GACATGGCGGAAGGTTAAGCGAAAATCGCCGCGCGCAAAAGCCGCGAATCCGGGGCATCGGATCCCGCCGGCCCGGGCCTTTTAGAAATACCGCGCGATGTTCGAACGGATACGCTCCAGCACCGTATCGCCGGAAAGGTCGGGCACGAATTTTGCGCCGGTTATCGCTTCATAGGCCTGGATATAGACCGCCGAGGCCTGGTTGATGATCTCGTCCGGAATTGGCGGGATCGGGTCCTTGTAGGGATCGCACCGCGCTGACACCCAGGAGCGGACGAAATCCTTGTCGAAGCTCTGCGGGCGCCCGCCGCTTGCGAACGCCTCGTCATAACTCGCAGCGATCCAATAGCGACTGCTGTCAGGCGTATGGATTTCGTCCGCCAGCACGATGGTGCCGTCCGGCGCGGTGCCGAATTCATATTTGGTGTCAGCGAGAATCAGGCCGCGTTCGGCGGCGCGCTGCTGGCCGCGAGCGAAAAGCTGCAACGCATAGCGCGAGACCGTATCCCACTGCGCCTGCGTGAGCAGCCCCTGGTCAATAATCTCGGCCTCCGACAGCGGCTCGTCATGGCCGCCATGGGCGGCCTTGCTGGTCGGCGTGATGATCGCCTGCGGCAGCTTTTCATTGTCGCGCAGCCCATCGGGAAAGCTGTGGCCGTAGAAGCTCCTTTCGCCTTTCCGATACTTGGTCAGGATAGAGGTGCTGGTCGTGCCTGCCAGATAGCCACGCACGACCATCTCGACCGGCAGCATGTCGAGCCGCGTGCCGACGACGACGTTGGGGTCGGGATATTCCAGCACGTGGTTGGGACAGATGTCGGCGGTTTCCTCGAACCAGTAGCGCGCCGTCTGGGTGAGCACTTCGCCCTTGAACGGGATCGAGGCCAGGATGATGTCAAACGCGCTCAAACGATCGGTGGCGATGATGATGCGGCGTCCGTCCGGCAGGTCGTAATTTTCGCGCACCTTGCCGTGATAGTGATTGGGAAGCTCGGGAATGAAGGCGTCGGACAGGATGCGCATGGGGCGTAGGCTTTCGCAGGCTTCTGATCAGGCCACATAAGCCGCTGCCCCCCTGCACATCAAGCCGGATGCTGCGGAACGGGCTTCTTATTGCCGGCGGCGCGAAACGCCCGCCAGTTCGGCCTGAAGGAAGGCGGAAACCACAACAGAATTCCGGCCAGGGCCGCAGGGACAATGACCGCGAAACGCAGGATCGAAAGCACGACGCCGCAGAAGCCGACGATCCGCACGGCGGCATCCGCGCCGAAACGCGGCGCAAGCAGATGCCTGGCGATCGCCCCGCCATCAAGCGGAATGGCCCGGAAGGAGGTTGAGAATGGCCAAGGCCGCATTCACCAATGCGCCAAGCCAAAGCGTCCACTCAAGAAGCGTGTCCAGTCTCGGCGGCGAACTGAAATGACCGTCCGGATCGACAGGCAACAAGGGCCGGGCAAGAAGGTAATAGGCAGCGGCAAAGCCCGCCACCAGGACGATGTTCACCAACGGCCCGGCAAACGCGATCCATGCCCAGCCATAGGGCGAAGCCGCGCCGGGCTTGAACCAGGCAAATCCGCCGAACAGGTACAGGTCTATCCGTTGGGTGCCGATGCCGCGCCGTCGCGCTGCCCAGACATGGGCAAGTTCATGCAGAAACACCGACAGGAACAGGAGCGCGGCGAATATGGCCGTATGGATCAGGGCGAGCCTGGGATGCCTCGACCATTCATGTACGAACGGCAGGACGGCTGGAATGGCAAAGGTCCAGCTGACATGAACGGGAATGTTCCCCTTCATCACGAAGACGAATGCGTCGTTCTTCCTGTCCCAACCGAACCGTTGCAAACCTGCTTACTCCGCCCGGAGCAACGCTACCCGAGAATCACGGCCCGCACAAAAGCAAAAGCCCGACCGGAGCCGGGCTTTGCATCTTTCTTGGTCCGCGACCATCAGCTCCTCGGCTTGAGGTTCTCCGGGTCGTAGAGCGGCTTGTAACCGACTCCCGCCACCTCGACCGGATAGGTCTCGCCAAAATACTCGACCTGCAGCTTGCAGCCTTCCTGGCAGTACGCCCAGGGCAGATAGGCAAGCGCGATGTTCTTGCCGATCGTCGGGCCATAGGCGACCGAAGTGGTGAAGGAGCGGCGGCCAAGCTCGTCGACCAGCGTCTCGCCGCTCGCGGGATCCTGCACAGGCATGGTGCCGACCGGGTAGCGGGCCACGCCCTTGGAATCGGTGTTCTCGGTCATCACCAGCGTGCACAGCATAGCCGGCTGATGCTCACGGGCGCGATACTCCAGATGCTTGGCTTTGCCGCAGAAGTCGTTGTCCTTGACCTTCGGACGGGCAAGGTCGGCCTCGAGCAGATTGTATTCGGTCAGCAGATCGGCGTTCTGGAGGCGTAGGCTTTTTTCCATGCGGCGCGTGTTGGCGTAGGTCTCGACGCCGAACGGCATGACGCCGGTAGAGCGCAGCGCGTCCCAGACGGCGAGCCCGTCCTCGTAGCGCATATGCAACTCCCAGCCCTGCTCGCCGACATAGGAGATGCGGAAGGCGGTCACATCCTTGCCGCCGATCCGGATCGGCTTGATCGCCGCGAAGGGGAAATTCTCCGGCGTCAGGCCATTCGGATCCTCGACCACCTTCTGCAAGGTCGTGCGGGCATTCGGCCCCCAGATACCGATGGTGACGTATTTTTCCGTCACGTCGGTGACGGTGACGTCAAAACCTTTGTCCTGCGCGGTGCGTTGCATGTAGCGGAAGTCGCGCGGACCGGCATCGGCGCCGTCGATCACGCGGCAGCGATCGGCCATGCGGATGACGGTGAAGTCTGCGCGCACCATGCCTTCCTCGTCGAGGAAGTGGGTGTAGATGCCCTTGCCGATATTGTTGTCGCCGCCGATCTTGGCCGCGCACAGCCATTCCAGCAGCGCGACATGGTCGGGCCCTTCGACGTCATACATCGAGAAATGCGACAGGTTGACGATGCCGCAATCCTCGCTCATCGCCAGATGCTCGGCATTGGAGACGCGCCAGAAATGGCGGTTGTCCCATTCGTTCTCGCGCACCGGCACGCGGTTGCCGTATTTCTCCAGGAGATGCTCGTTGGCGGCGTAGCCGTGCGCGCGCTCCCAGCCGCCCAGCTCCATGAAATAGCCGCCGAGTTCCTTCTCGCGCTCCCAGAAAGGCGAGCGGCGGATGTTGCGGCCCTTGGAGAAGGGCTCGCGCGGATGCACCGCTGGATTGTAGACCTTCATCGCCGTCTCGGTGCAGCGATCCCAGATGAACTGTTCCTGCGTCTGGTGCGGGTAGAAGCGCGAATAGTCGATCTGGTGATGGTCGATCGCGGTGCGGCCGTCGGTCATCCAGTCGGCGATCAGCTTGCCCATGCCGGGGCCGTCCTTGACCCAGATGGCGACGGCGTACCACAGGCCCCTCACCTTCTGGCTTTCGCCCATGGACGGGCCACCATCGGTGGTCACCTGCAGCAAGCCGTTGAAGGAATGGCCTTCATTGTAACCCAATTCGCCGAGGATCGGCGTCAGTTCCATGGCGCGCTCCAGCGGCGCCATGATCTGCTCCATGTCGAGGTCGCGCTGCGACGGCGACAGCCGCGCCTCATGCTTTTCGAGCAGGTCGCGCGGGTGGCACAGGCGCGGATTGGTCTCCTCGTAATAACCCCATTCGATCTGCCCGCCCTCGGCGGTCTTCGGATCGCCGGTGTCGCGCATATAGGCCGAGTTGCCCTGGTCGCGCAGCAGCGGCCAGCCGATCTCCTTGCCGGTGCCGGCGAACTCGTTGTAAGGGCCGAAGAAGGTCAGCGGATGGTCGATCGGCATGACCGGCAGGTCTTCGCCGACCAGAGCGGCGGTAAGCCGGCCCCAGATGCCGGTGCAGACCACGACATAGTCGGCCTCGATCGTGCCACGCTCGGTCACCACGCCCTTGATGCGGCCGTTCTCGACGATCAGCTCCTTGGCCGAGGTGTTGGCGAAGGCCTGCAGCTTGCCGGACGCGACGCCCTGATCGACCAGCTTGCCGGCGACGGTCTGCGAGCGCGGGATAACGAGGCCGGCATCCGGGTCCCACAGGCCGCCCTGCACCAGATGCTCCTCGATCAGCGGGAATTTTTCCTTGATCTCGGCCGGCTCGATCAGCCGCGCACGGGTGCCGAACGCCTTGGCGGAGGCGATCTTGCGCTTGATCTCGTCCATGCGGGCATCGTCGCCGACGCGGGCAACCTCGAGGCCGCCGACGCGCGCGTAATGCCCCATCTTCTCGTAGAAATCGATGGAATAGAGCGTCGTCCAGCAGGACAGGAAATCATGGCTGGTCGTGTAGCAGAAGTCCGAGGCATGCGCCGTCGAGCCGATATCGGTCGGGATGCCCGACTTGTCGATGCCGACGATATCGTCCCAGCCGCGCTCGATCAGGTGGTGGGCGACGGACGCGCCGACGATACCGCCCAGGCCGACGATGACGACCTTCGCCTTTTTCGGAAACTCTGCCATTGCCCGCGACTCCAAAGGGATAGACGGGCGCGTTTGCGCCCTTTCGAATGGCGCACAATATGCAGAGGACGACGGCTGGGCTACCGCCTGTTTGCGACACGCCACAGGTGCGGCGCGACCCCTTGCACAGAGCGGTCACCCAGGGGAATTAACTCAGGCGAAGGCCCAGATGTCCTCGGCCTGGAAGCCGACCTGATAACCAGCGGTCTTGAGCTTGACCACGACCTGGCCGATCTCGGCCGCTGGCAGCGCGCCGACCTCAATCTTGATCATACCGGGACGGTAGCGTTGCAGATCAAGCTGCTCGAACACCATCCAGTCGGCGCCCTCGCAGTCGACCAGGAAGGCGTCGATATGGGTGATGCCGTTGCGGTCGAGCAGCGTCTGCAAGGTCTCGGACGGCACCTCGATGTCCTTCAGATGCGGCGCGAACTTGTTGAAGTTGGCGTCCGCCTCGCCCCAGGCGTTCTTGCCCGACATCAGATTGGTGTCGGTGACCGACGAGCAGCCGATGAATTCGATCGGCAGCGTGCCGGCCTCGAGCGCTGCGGCATCGAAGGTGTGGACGGTGATCGTGCCCTGGGTTTTCGTGACAGCCACCGGCTCGATGATGAAGCGGCTGGCATCCGGGTAATTGGCGCGCAGGCGCTTCTGGTTATATGGGATTGGCTCGACCAGCATGGCGCGCGCCCCGGGAATGCGATGCAGCCAGGGCGTCACGTCGTCGAACAGCGCGCCGTCGCAGGCGCCAACATTGACCATCTGGAACGGCCGGCCGTCGCCGCCGAAACGGGCCTTTAGGGCAGCTTTGGCGAGGAATTTCGTGCCGTGCAAAGCCGGGCCGCGATCGAGCAGGCCGACTGGAAGGCTAAGCGACAGCAAGGTGCGCGCGAGGCTGGAAAGCGAGCTCATGACTTGTCTCCGGGAGTGACCTGCAGCGCCGCGCGGCGCCCGCCCTGGCTCGTCGCCCACAGCGCCATCAAGGGCGCGGCGAGCAGCAGGAAGGGCGGCAGGAGATTGGGGAAATAGATGCGGGTGTCGTGGATCGGAAAGACGGTGAACTTCGCCAACACGCCCAATACGAGCGCCGCCAGCAGGATGCCGGCGCGTCGGTCGAGACGGAAGCCGGCGCGGTCGAGCCCATACCATCCGGCCAATGCCAGCACCGACACGCCAACCCAACTGTTGAGGGTGACGGCGCGGACTACCGAGGCGGCGAAGGCCTTCAGATAGGCAGCAATGGAAAATGGCGGCTCGAAGCCGTCCATGTTGTAATGCTGCTCGATGGTGGAGAACCAAAGATGCGGCCACCAGCCGGGATGCTGCGCCCAATGCGAGATGGCGAAATAGGCGATGAAGGATGCCGCGAAACCGGCCAGCGCGCCCCACCCCCGCTCGCGGAACGCGATGAGCAGCACCGTGAAAATGGCGAGGAAAACGATGTTGTCGGGCCTGGCCATGAAAGCGAGAAAAAGGAGAACCGCCGTCGCCGCCTCCCGCTTGCGCACATAGGCAAAGGCGCCGCCGAGGAACAGCGCCGAGCATAGGAGATCGGGCGTCGAGGCGCTCGCCGCATCGCCGAAATCGGCCATGATCAGAATCGCGCCGACGATCGGCGCCAGCGCCAGCGCGCCTTCCGCGCGCAGCCAGGCGAGCGTGATGGCGCCGAACAGCAGCACGGAAAACACCTGCACCAGCCGCATCGCCTCGACCGGCGAGACGACATGGCTGAGGCTGGACAGGATTTCCGCATAAAGGAACTTGATCCGGTACATGCCGAGCAGCGAATGAAAGTCGGCGGCGCTCTCCGTCATGTGGCGGCGAAAGCCACCGCCATCGTCGGTCAACGTCTTGTAGTCGCCGGCCGAAACGCCTGCCTTGACCGTGCTGTAGGCATAATCATGCAGCGCCTGTGGATCGGGATAGGCGTCTTCCTCGGCGATCGCCAGATAGGGCAGCATGTCCCAATTGGTGTCGGGCATGAACCAGGCGGTCGCCGCGGTGAGCAGGATGTAGAGCGAAAACGCAATTGCCCCAATCGACGCGGCCCATTTCGCGTAAGCCCCCTCGCCCCACGCCAGACCGGCGCCGGTCAACCGTTCCAGCGGATTGGTGGGCGCGGACGGCCTAGTCAGCATGCTCGGCGGCCTCTTATTTGCCGACCTGGCTTTTCACGAAATCCTTCACGATCGCCACGATGCCGCGCGACAGAAGACTATCGAAGGCGTCGACGAAGCGGTCGACATGCTCGGGCTGGCAGATCAGCGGCGGCTCGAGCCGGATGACGTTGCGGTTATATTCGGTGAAGGCGACCAGCACGTCATAGTCGCGCAGCAAAAGCGAGCCGACGAAGCCGGACAGCGAGCCTTTCAACTTGTCGTCGAGCACGCTCACCACCGGTCTGAGCACCATAGGCAGGGTCTGCGAGAAATCGTGGAACTCGAGCCCGATCATAAAACCCTTGCCGCGCACGTCCTTGATGATCCTCGGATATTTTTCCTTAAGCGCCTGCAGCCGCTGGATGAGGTACTCGCCGGTCGAGGCGGCGTTGTCGATCAGCCCCTCGTCATAGAGGACATTGATGCCCTCGATCGCGGTGACGCAGGCCTCGCCCATGCCGCCGAAGGTCGCCATGGCGTGAATCATCGCCGTCTTCGGCGTGCCATAGGCTTTCATATAGACATCGCGCCTGGCGATCATGGCGCCGACCGCCGCCTTGCCGGCGCCGAGCGATTTCGCCAGCGCCGTCACGTCCGGCACCACGCCGTAATGCTCGAAGGCATAGAAGCGGCCCGAGCGGCCGTAGCCGCATTGCACCTCGTCGGCGACCCAAAGCACGCCATACTGGTCGCACAGCGCGCGTAGCTTCTGCCAGTATTGCGCCTCCGCCTGGATGATGCCGCCGCCGCCCTGGATGGTTTCGAGCACGATGACGCCGATCTGGGGATCGCTCTTGAACAGCCGCTCGACGGCGTCGATGTCGGCGAAGGGCACACGCACGACATTGTCCGCGACCTTGAAGTCGGCGCGGTAGAGTTGGCCGTCGGTGATCGCCAGCACGCCCTTGGTCTTGCCGTGGAAGGAATTTTCCGCATAGACGATTTTCGGCCGCTTCGGGCCGGCGGCGCGCTCGGCAAGCTTAACCGCCGCTTCCATGGCTTCAGAGCCGGAGGAGCCCAAGAACACCATGTCGAGGTCGCCCGGCGAGCATTTGGCGATGTTGTGCGCAAGTGCCGCAGCATATTGCGACATGAAGGCGATGGCGATCTCCTGGCGCTTCTCCTCCTGGAACTTTTTGCGGGCTTCCAGAATGCGCGGATGGTTGTGGCCGAAGGCCAGCGAGCCGAAGCCGCCGAAGAAGTCGAGGATCTTGCGGCCGTTCTGGTCGATATAGAACATACCCTCGGCGCGCTCGATCTTGACCTTGTGGAAGCCGAGCAGCTTCATGAAATGCAGCTGTCCGGGATTGAGATGCGCCTTGAACAGATCGGTGATGCGGGCGACATCCAGCGCCTTGGCCTGCTCGACGCTGATCAAGTCTGGCTTGGCGATGGAAGCGGGCGACAGCGCCGGCGCTTCAACCAGCGTTCGCGTGCCTGTCTGTTCCGGCTTGGCCATGACGGTCATCTGAAAAATCTCCCTTCGCGCTCTATTCGGCAGGCACATGTTTCGTGGCGACGGCGTGGCCGTCCTTCTTGGCGCGGTATTCGCTGTAGGCGGCGATCAGCATGTCCTCGTCGCGATATTGCGGCACCCAGCCGAGCTGGCGCTCGGCCTTGGACACGTCGAGCACGCATTCCTCGTCGGCGATCAGATACTGCTCAGGATCCATGATCGGCATGTTCAGCAAATCGAGCAGGTCGAGCGTGCGCTTGACCGCCCAGCCGGGCGTCGGCAGCAGGATCGACTTCGAGCCGGCATGGCGGATGAGATCGCCGAGCAGTTTCCTGACCGGCGGCGGGTTGAGCGAGCCGAGATTATAGGCCTCGTTCGGCACGCCGGCCTTCCAGGCGGCGCGGGCGGCCTCTGCGCAGTCGAACACCGAGATGAACTGATAAGGGTTCCTGCCCGAGCCGATCATCGGCACGGGCAGATTCCAGTCGATCAGCTTGAACAGTTTTTCAAGGATGCCGAGGCGTCCAGGGCCGATGATCAGGCGCGGCCTGAACAGCGAGATCGACATGCCGCGCTTGCGCCATTCGGCGGCGAGTTCCTCGGTCTTGAGCTTTGACAGGCCATATTCGCCGAGCGGCGCGACCGGATGGTCCTCGGTCATCGGCAGCACCACCGTGTGGCCGTAGATCATGTCGGTCGTGTAGTGGACGAGCTTCGAGGCGCCGGCCTTGTCCATCGCCTGGATGATGTTCTCGGTGCCGTGGAAGTTCACTGGAAAGAAGAAATCATGCCGCTTGGCGCGCACCTGGATCGGCGACAGCATCTTGGCCGACAGATTGTAGACCATATCGTCCGCCTTGAGCCCGACCGCCGCGACCGGGGCCGGATCGGTCACATCGCAGGTGATGAAGCGCATCGAACGGTAATGCGGCAGGTCGCTCTTCACGATGTCGGCGACGACGACAGTCTCGCCATCGGCGACGAGCTTGGGCGCAAGGTGACGGCCGACGAAACCGTCGCCGCCGAAAATCACATGTCTCATCGAACGATCTCGCTTGTCTGGATTTTGTCGGAGGCGATGGAAGCGGTCTGCTCCTCATGCCCGTGGCCACCCATTTCTCTGCCACTCTGGGCGATCAGGATCGTGCCGACGCAGATGCAGGCGATGCCGGCGATGCGCCAGCCATTGAGGTCCTCGCGGAAGACGAAATAGGCAAAGATCGCCACGGCGACATAGGCGAGGCTGAGGAACGGATAGGCGAAGCTGAGCTCGACCTTGGACAGCACATAGAGATGCGACGCCATCGAGATGACGAAGGTGCACAGACCGAGGAACACCCATGGGCTGAACACGATCTGCAGCAGCCTGACGAGCGGATTGACACCTTCGAAGGAGATCGGCCCCATCGACATCATGCCCTGCTTCAGCATCAGCTGCGCTGCGGCATTGGTCATGACCGTGAAGAGAATGAAGACTATGTATTTCATTGTTGCCACCCCGCCCCCTTGGGCGGTCCTATTACAAATCTGCCAATATTTCGTGAACCCACACCAGTGTTTTAAGTAAACCATGGCGTAACACTTTGTTTACCATGATCTATTCGACTTTTACCTATTCCGCGGCCTCAGCTCTTCCTTGTCCGATCTCCAGTCTCTTGGCGGTACGCGCCCAGAAGCTTGATAGGAAAGCCGGGTCGCGAAGCGCCTCCAGCCGTCGCCAATGCGGGAACGATGCGGCGAATGTCTCAGGCCCCATCCGGGCATCCTTGTAGGGGTTCACCGCCCCGCCCGCCTCAACCGTGATGCGGTCGAGCTGGGCAAGCAGCCGCAACGTCCTTTCACCCCGGTTGGGGAAATCGAGCGTCAGCGTGTAGCCCGGCCGCGGGAACGACAGCAGCGCCGGCGAGCGGACATCGCCGAAGCGCTTGAGCACCGTCAGGAACGATCCCTGCCCCGCCCGTCGCGCCGCCTCGAGCAGCGCGGGCACGATGCGGCGGGCCTTCTCCTCCGGCACCACGCTCTGGTGCTGGAAAAGCCCGCGCGGCCCGTAGAGCCGGTTCCAGTCGCGGACGCCGTCGAGCGGAAAGAAGAAGCCCTGATAGCCCGCTTGGCGTGGGACCGCGGACTTGCCCTTTTTCCAGCGGTAGGCCGCGTTGAAGGCCGTGAGGAAGGGCCGGTTCAGCACGTTGAACGGCGGCCGCACCGGCACGGAAAGCCGGGTGCCGGCATTCGCGGCGGCGTGGGAGCCGTGTTCGGCATGATTGCCGGTTAACAAAAGGCCGCGCCCGAGCCCATGGCCGCCCGCGAGCTGGTCGATCCACGCGACGGCATATTCGTTAGCCTGGTCCGCCGCCTCGGCGAGATCGAAGAATTCGCCGAGATGGCGAAACCGCGTCGCCTTCTCCATGATGTCGAGCGACGGCACGCGCAGAAGCTTGATCGATGCCGACAGGATCAGCCCGGTCAGGCCCATGCCGCCGATCGTCGCCCCGAACAGGCGGACATTATCGGTCGGCGAGCAGCGATAGGTCCGGCCGTCAGACCGCAGCAGCGTGAGGGCCTCGACATGACAGCCAAAGGTGCCGCGCCGATGGTGGTTCTTGCCGTGAACGTCGTTGGCGATCGCGCCGCCCAGCGTCACGAACTGCGTGCCTGGAACCACGGCTGGGAAGAAGCCGTAGGGCGCGGCGTAAGCGATGATGTCGCAAAGCAGCGTGCCGGCATCGGCTTCGAGCACACCGGTCTCTGCGTTGAAGGAACGGATGCGGTTGAGCGGCCGCATGTCGACCACCATGCCGGCATCGTTCTGACAGCTGTCGCCATAGGAGCGGCCATTGCCGTAGGCGAGCAGCGATCCGGCTTTCGCCTCGCCGCGCTTCAGCAAGGCGATGGCCTCGTCCGCCGGGATCGCCTTGCGCGCCGGTGGGGTCGCCAACCCGAAGCTGCCGAAGCGCTCCTGCCCCATCACCAGCCTCCGGCGACGAGGAAGACCGCGCCGATCGCGACGACGATCTGGCTGCGCCAGTCACGGATGATGAAGACGACCGGGTCGTCATGCATCTCGTCGCGCCGGGCCAGGATCCAGACGCGCATCGTGAGGTAGAGCACGATCGGCGCCAGCGGCCATATCAGCCAGGGATGCGGGTAAAGCTCGCGCACCGCCGGGCTGTCCATATAGAGCGCGAGCACCAGCGCCGAGGAGAAGGCCGACGCCATGCCGGCCTGGGCGACGATCTCCTGATCTTCGGTGCGATAGCCGCGGCCGGCGATGCGCTCGCCCGGAGGGATGGCCGTGGTGCGCAGTTCGACGAAGCGCTTCACCAGGGCCAGCGACAGGAAGAAGAAGATCGAGAAGGCAAGCAGCCAGAAGGAAACGTCCACGCCGGTGGCGGCCGCGCCCGCCAGCACGCGGATCGTGTAGAGGCCGGCAAGCGTCAGCACATCGACCAGAAGCATGCGCTTGAACGACAGCGAATAGCCGGTGGTGACGACCAGATAGCCGGCAAGCACGCCAAGGAATTCGATCGGCAGGAATAGGCCGGCTGCGATGCCTATCGCAAGCAGCGCCGCGATCGCGCCCATGCCGAACGGAATGGACAATGCGCCGCTGGCGAAAGGCCGGTTGCGCTTGGTAGGATGCTTGCGGTCGAGCGCGAGGTCGAAGAAATCGTTGAGGATGTAGATGGCGGACGCCACGGCGCTGAAGGAAACGAACGCCAGCAGGCATTCCCAGATCATATTGGGATTGAAATATTCGTGCGACAGCACCATCGGCACGGCGATCAGCGCGTTCTTCAGCCACTGATGCATGCGCAGCATCTTGATATAGG
>NZ_RZSA01000760.1:0-3326 GCF_003998075.1 Mesorhizobium sp. M2A.F.Ca.ET.037.01.1.1
GATTTCCATATCCAGCGGCATTTGCGGACGCCACACGTCGAGCAGAAGAGCGACGCGCGGCTGATCCGAGTTGTTCATGACTTCGTGCTCGAACGTGTCGTCCCACAGCATGCACTCGCCGTCGGCGATGCGCCTTTCCTCATGGTTGATCATCATGATCGTTGCCGGGCGGCCGTCCGGCTGTTTGGGGATGGCGAGCCCGAGGTGAAAGCGCATGATGCCGCGGAATGGTCCGCGGTGCGGCGGGATATGCTTGCGCGGGGCGAGGAAGGAGACGGCCGCCGACTTGACCTCGGGGCATTCGGTGAGCAGCCGGGTCAGAACCGGCATCCGCGCGAGATTCTCCGGCACCGTCATGTCGTAGGCCTTGAGCACGAACATACGCCAGTCGAGCCCGTCATTGGCAGAGATATCGGCCTGCTCCGGCATGATGTCGTGGAAACGCGGCGCCTTGTTCAGCTTTGCCGCCAGCGCTTCATCGCGGATGTCCTGCCAGGCGGCGGCGAACTTAGCCGCATTGGGAAAATGCGTGCCGGCATCAAGAATGGCCGGCGCATCTATGCGCTTTTCATAGATACGGCGAACCAGATTGGTTCCGAGATCGTAGGCGCCTGTCATCTCATTACCTCAACGAGGCTGTTATATAGTGGGATATTATTTGCGGGCGTCGCTCACGGAGATTTGTTCGGGCCGGCGGATAGACCGCACGGCTCGCCGGTCATTGCGTCTTTGATGCCAGCCGCGGACCGGTGCGGACATCTATGATTTCGGGTCTGGCCGTGTCGATCGCGCCGTTCCAGCCACCGCCAAGCGCCTTGTTCAAGGCTATGTGATCGGTGGCGATCGAGACGCGGCTTTGCAGGACGGAATCGTCGGCGGAATAGGCTGAGCGTTCGGCATCGAGCACGTCGAGGAGGCTGGTCTCGCCAGCCTTGTAGAGCGTTCTTTCAAGCCGCGCGGCATCGCCGTAGGATTCGCGGAGGAGGCGAGCTTGCCGTTCCTGATGCGCTCCTGCGACAGCGAAACGGTGGCGTTTTCAACGTCTTCCAGCGCCGTCAGCACGGCGGCCTTGTAGGCGACGAAATACTGGTCGCGCTGGGCCTTCGCGACGTCGACGGCCGCCTGCAATTGGCCGCCATTGAACAATGGCACGCTGAGGGTGGGGCCAAAGGACCAGCCGATGGGGGAGTTCTTGCCGAGATCGCCGAGCTTGAGGGATGTGGTGCTGATGTCGCCGGTCAGGCTGACGCCCGGATAGCGCGCCGCCTCGGCCTGGCCGATCTTGGCGGTGGACTGTGCATACTGCCGCTCGGCCATGCGCACATCCGGACGGGCGAGCAGGATGTCGGCCGGGATGCCGGTCGGGATCGGCAGGCGGGGCGCTGGGATCGGCGTTGCGTGCCTCAAGCGCTCGTTGAGGGCCGCTGGCGGCCGCCCGGTCAGCACGGAAAGGCGATGCACGGCCTCGGCATAGCTGGCCTCCAGGCTCGGAACGCCGGCTTCCGTGCCGCTGGCCTGTCCTTCCGCCTTGGCTACGTCCGCCGCGGTCGCCGAGCCGGCCAAGGCCATCGTGCGGGTGAGCTGGGCGGTTTGCCGCTGCGATGCGGCAGAGCGCCGGGCAAGCGCTATGCGGGCCTGATAGCCGCGTGCCTGGACATAGTTGGAGGCGACATCGCCGACCAAGGTCAGTAAGGTCGAGCGCAGGCTTTCCTCGGAAGCGTCCAAGCCGTAGCTGGCGGCCTCGACGCTGCGGCGGTTGGCGCCGAAGAGGTCGAGTTCCCAGCTGGCATCGAAGCCTGCCTGATACTGGTCATAGGTTGTGCCGGTTGCCGTGCCCGAGCTGGTTGCTGTGGACCTATTGCGGGTGGCCGAGGCCGAACCGTTGGCGGATGGGAGCAACGTGCCTACCGACTGGCGGTAGCTTGCCCGCGCCTCGCGGATCTTGGCCTTGGCGGTGGCGACGTCGAGATTGCCGGCGACCGCCTCCGCGACGAGCGCGTTCAACTCGGGATCGCGCAGGCGCTGCCACCATTGCGACAGCTGCGCCGGCTTTGCCGGCCTTGCCGCCTTCTGCCCGCTCCAGCTTGCCGGCATCGCCAGCAGTGGCTTCTGGTAATCCGGACCGACAACGCATCCCGAGAGCAGGGCCGCGGCAAACGCGGGCAAAAAGAACCCCTTCGCGGTCGCGAGACCGCGTTCAAAACCTGGCATGGAAAAAACCTCTATTCTTGAGTGGCTGTGGCTGGGGTCCCGCCTGAATTCTCGTTGGCTGCCTTGCCCTTGAAGATGCGGCGCACTGTGACGAAGAGAAGCGGCACCATGAAGACGCCGATCACGGTCGCCGCGATCATGCCGCCCATGACACCGATGCCGACCGAGTTCTGCGCGCCCGAGCCCGCGCCGCTGGCGATCGCCAGAGGCGTGACGCCGAGGATGAAGGCCAGCGATGTCATCAGGATCGGCCGCAGGCGTTGCCGCGCCGCTTCGAGCGTTGCCTCGACCAGCCCCATGCCGGCAGACTGCCGCTCGATGGCGAACTCGACGATGAGGATGGCGTTCTTGGCCGCCAGACCGATCGTGGTGAGCAGGCCGACCTTGAAATAGACGTCATTGGTCTGGCCGAAGAGAGTGGCCGCCGCCAGGGCGCCGAAGATGCCGATCGGCACCGACAGCATCACCGCGAACGGGATCGACCAGCTTTCGTAAAGCGCGGCAAGGCACAGGAACACGACCAGCGCCGAAATCGCGTAGAGCGACATCGCCTGGTTGCCGGAAAGCCTCTCCTGGTGCGACAGGCCGGTCCATTCATGCGAATATCCGGCGGGTAGTTGCGCGACCAATTTGTCGATCTCGTCCATCGCCGCGCCGGAGCTTTGGCCTGCGGCCGCGGCGCCCTGGATCTCGACCGCCGCCGAGCCGTTGTAGCGTTCGAGGCGGGGCGAACCGTAGGTCCAGTGGCTGGAGGCGAAGGCCGAGAACGGCACCATGGCGCCGCCGGAATTGCGGACCTGCCATTTGTCGAGATCTTCCGGCTGCATACGGAAATCCGCGCCCGACTGCAGATAGACCGGCTTCACTCGTCCGCGCTCGATGAAGTCGTTGACGTAATCGCTGCCCCAGGCGGTCGACAGCGTGTTGTTGATGTCGGCGAGGCTGATGCCGAGCGCGCTGGCCTTTTCCTGGTCGATATCGATCGAGAATTGCGGCTGGTCCTCCTGGCCGTTGGGGCGCGTGTTGGCAAGTAGCTTGCTCTTTGCAGCCAGACCCAGAAGCTGGTTGCGCGTCTGGATCAGCGCCTCATGGCCGGCGCCGTTGACATCCTGGAG
>NZ_RZSA01000761.1:0-3324 GCF_003998075.1 Mesorhizobium sp. M2A.F.Ca.ET.037.01.1.1
ACCTGGACCGAAGTGTGCAACGGTGCAGAATTTCTGGATCGCCGCGGCGCTTCCAAGTCATGGCATGGATCCTCGGGTCTGCGCGCGTCGCTTCGCTCCTTGCTCCGCCCGTGGATGACGATCGCGATAGATGTCCAGTCAGTCGCCAAGGCCGGGGATCTGCCATCGCGCTCTAACCAGGTCAAAACTTGTGTTGAGGAACTAGAGCAATTCCAGGAAAAAGTGTGAGCCGCCTTCGCCGTAGCCTTCCGCCCGGGAATTGCGACAAACAAAGAGCGCTTCGCCGTTTCCATGAGACGGTGAAACGCAGCGCAACTGAGTGCACTTTGCGATTTCAGAACGTATCATAGAAGCGCCCGCCGATTGGCCGGCGGCGCCGGGATAGGACCTGATGACACAAGGACGCGGCAGTGGCGAAAAATCGGCGGCTACGCGTGCCGTCCGCGCGGCCGACAGCGTCGAGCGTGTCTATGCCCGGATCAAGGACTTCGCGATCGACTATCGTTTCCGGCCGGGCGAGCGGATCAACGAGGTCGAGCTCGCCGCCGAGCTGGCGGTCAGCCGCACGCCGGTGCGCGCCGCGCTCAATCGGCTGGAGCGCGATGGTTTTGTCACCTCCGTGCCGAACAAGGGCTTTTTCGCCCGCGAGCTGACGCCGGAGGCGGTGCGCGATCTCTACGAGCTTCGCGCGGCGATCGAGCGTGCCGCCTTCGTGCTTGCCTGCGAGCGGGCGAGCGATGCCGAGATCGAGGCGGCAGCCGGGACCTGGACAAGACACAGCAACCCGGAAGACGAGGGCTCATGGGCGAAGATTGCCGTCGCCGACGAGAGCTTCCACATGGGCCTGACGCGATTGTCGAAGAATGCGCAGATGATAAGCGCGCTTGAGGGTCTCTGCTCGCGTATCCGCTTCTTCAGATGCATCGACCTGGAGTCTTCGTCGCGTCGCGACCGCACCTATCGGGAGCATGACGCGATCATTCGCGCCCTGCGCCGCCGCGACGCCGCGGGCGGAGCGAGCCTGCTCGAAAAACACATCACGCTGAGCTCTGAGCACGCCATCGAAGTGGCCGCGCGCGGCTTGGCGCGGCTTTTCCCGGAGACGGCGTAGAGCTTTCGCCGAAAACCTCAACGCCACGATCCGCCGGCATCTCAAAAAGACGGCCATTTGCAGGCTGCCCCTTGCGGATCTCGCGATAGATTCTAAAGTGTACTCACTTTGCGATCTCCGGAGGCGTGATGCGCGTGATCGTGTTGGGTGGCGGCGTGGTCGGCGTCACCACCGCTTACCAGCTGCAGAAGGACGGGCACGAGGTCGTCATCCTCGAGCGCCAGCAACAGGTCGCGGCCGAGACAAGCTGGGGCAATGCCGGCATGATCGCGCCGGGGCATTCCTTCGTCTGGTCCTCGCCCAGGGCGCCGATGATCCTGCTGAAATCGCTGGTGCTGAAGGATCAGGCGCTGCGCTTCAGGCTTTCGGCCGATCCGAGGCTCTACAGCTGGTCGTGGCTGTTCCTGATGGAATGCACGGCCGAGAAGGCCAGGCGCAACACGCTGCTCAAGCACCGGCTCGCCGTCTATTCGCAATCGGTGCTGCAAGAAGTGGTCGCCGACGAGGCGATCGACTACGACCGCAACGATCGCGGCATCCTCTATTTCTATCGCAGCCAGCAGGCGCTCGACAAAGGCGTCGAGCATATGCGGCTGCTGGAATCCGACGGCCAGCTGATCAAGGTGCTCGACCGCGACGCCATTGTCGCGCTCGATCCGTCGCTGGCCTCGGCCAGTGAAAAGATCGCCGGCGGCATCCATTGCCCGACCGACGAGACCGGCGACCCGGCGAAATTCACCCGCGCGCTCGCCGCCAAGGTGGTCGAGCGCGGCGGCGAGATTCGCACCGGCACCACCATCACCGGCATCGAGACGTCGGGCGACGGCGTCGCGCAGGTGATGACGGACAAGGGCGCGGTCAAGGGCGACGCCTATGTGTTGGCGCTCGGCTCCTACAGCCCGCTGATCGCCAGGACGATCGGGCTCAGCCTGCCGATCTATCCGGTCAAGGGCTATTCGCTGACCATCCCGATCGGCAACCGCCCGGCGCCGCCGACCATCGCCGCGATCGACGAGCACAATCTGGTCGCCGTCTCGCGCTTCGGCGACCGGCTGCGCGTCACCGCCACCGCCGAATTCGCCGGCTACGACACCAGCCACAAGCCGGCCGATTTCACCTTCATGAAGGGCGTGACCGAGGAGCTTTATCCGGAAGGCGCCGATTACGACCGCGCCGAGATGTGGGCGGGCCTCAGGCCGATGACGCCGAACAACCTGCCCGAATTCGGCCGGCGGCGCCTACGCAACCTCTACCTCAACACCGGGCACGGCCATATCGGCTGGACCATGTCGCACGGCTCGGCCCGCATCACCGCCGACCTGATCGCCGGCCGCAAGCCGGCCATTTCGATGGATGGACTTTTGAACTGAACGCATGATCCCCGACGGGATCCGCCAGGAAAGGGAATGCCATGTCTGTCAGCGCGGCCGCTACCCGCCCGCAATCTTCTGGACCGGTGGACCTTGGCGTCCTTCCATCCGAGATCGACGGCGGCCTCGCCTCGCGCGCGGCGATCGGCCTGGCGATCCTTGCCACCGATCAGACGCTGGAGCACGAGTTCCGCGCGCTGGTCCGGATTCCGGGCGTCGCCTTCTACGAGGCGCGCCTCTTCAACGACAACGACATCACGCCTGACACATTGCGCGCCATCGGCCCGCGCATCGCCCCCACCGTCGATCTCATCCTGCCCAGCATCCCGCTCGACGTCGTCGGCTTCGGCTGCACTTCGGCCACCATGACGCTTGGCGAGGAAGCCGTCTTCGCCGAAATCCGCAAGGCGCGGCCGGGCGTCGCCTGCACCACGCCGGTCACCGGCGCGCTGGCCGCCTTCAAGGCGCTGGGCGCGAAGGGCATCGGCCTGCTCACCCCTTACGCGCCCGAGATCAACCAGGGCCTTGTCCGCTATTTCACCGGTCGCGGCCTCGACATCGCGGCCGTCGCGACCTTCGACCGCCGAGACGACCGCGAGGCCGCCCGCATCGCGCTGGCTTCCATCGAGGCTGCCGCCGAACGCATGGCTGAAGTGCCCGGCGTCGATGCGATCTTCATCTCCTGCACCAGCCTGCGCGTCGCCGAGGCGGTCGCCGATCTGGAGCGGCGCATCGGCATTCCCGTCACCTCCTCCAACCACGCCATGGCCTGGCACTGCCTGCGCCTCGCCGGCATCGACGACGTGGTGCCGGCGGGTGGGAGGGTGTTCGCGCTGCCTGCAC
>NZ_RZSA01000762.1:0-3312 GCF_003998075.1 Mesorhizobium sp. M2A.F.Ca.ET.037.01.1.1
GATGGTGGCTGCCGTCGACGTCGGCATCCTCAACCTCACCAACTACAAGGCGCCCGATCCGGAGGACTGGTTCTTTGGCCAACGCATGCTGGGGCTGGAGATCCGCGATCTCTATGGCCGCCTGATCGACGGCTCGCTCGGCACGATGGGCAAGATACGCACCGGTGGCGACGGCGCCAACATGCAGGCGCAAGGCAGCCCGCCGACCGAAAAGCTGGTCGCCTTCTTCTCCGGCCCGGTCGAGCTCGACGCCAACGGCAAGGCGCGGATCGACTTCGACATCCCGCAATTCAACGGCACCGTGCGCGTCATGGCGGTCGCCTGGACCAAGGAAGCCGTCGGCCATGCCCAGACCGACGTCATCGTGCGCGATCCTGTGGTGATCACCGCCGGCCTGCCGCGCTTCCTGGCGCCGGGCGATGTGGCGACCATGCGCCTCGACATAGCCGACACCGATGGCCCGGCCGGCGACTACGCGCTGTCCGTCACCACCACCGGCGACCTTTCGACCGGCGACAAGCCGTTGCCGGAAAAACTGACGCTCGCCCAGGGCAAGCGCCAGTCGCTCACCTTCCCGCTGGTCGCGAAGACCGCGGGCGACGCCTCCATCACCATCAAGCTCGCCCATGCCGACGGCACGCAGGTCGAGCAGACGCTCTATCTGCCGGTGCGGCCGGCGCAGCTTCCGGTCACTAACCGCATGGTTGTCGACCTGAAGCCGCATGGCGGCTCGCTGCGGGTCGACAAGGAGCTGCTTGCCGCCAGCGTGCTCGACGGCGCTTCGGTCAGCGTCGGCGTCTCGCAGTCGTCCGCGCTCGACGTGCCGTCGCTGCTGATGAGCCTTGATCGCTACCCTTATGGCTGCGCCGAGCAGACCACCAGCCGCGCCATGCCGCTGCTCTATGTCAACGACATGGCCAAGAGCATCGGCATGGAGAGCGACCCTGACCTGCATCAACGCATCCAGGACGCCATCTACAAGGTGCTCTCCTATCAGTCGTCGAGCGGCAGCTTCGGCCTCTGGGGGCCGGGCTCCGGCGATCTGTGGCTCGATGCCTATGTCAGCGAGTTCCTGACCCGCGCGCGCGAGGAAAAGTACGATGTGCCGGCGCTGGCGATGAACCAGGCGCTGAACAATCTGCAGAACTCGCTAGGCTACGACCAGGACGTCCAGGACAAGGGCAGCGATATCGCTTACGCGCTCTATGTGCTCGCCCGCAACAAGGAGGCCTCGATAGGCGACCTGCGCTACTACGCCGACACGCAGCTCGAAGCTTTCTCCAGCCCGATGGCGGTCGCGCAACTTGCGGCGAGCCTGGCGCTCTACGGCGACACGCAGCGTTCGGAATCGACCTTCCAGACGGCGCTCCGGCTGGCGCAGTCTGAAACCGACTACGACTGGTACCGCTCCGACTATGGCTCGCGGCTGCGTGACGGCGCGGCGATACTGGCGCTGGCGGCGGAATCGAAGCCGGTGCCCAGCATCATGCCGCAACTGATCAAGCTGGTCGGCGTGGCGCGCGCCGATGCCCGCTGGACGAGCACGCAGGACGAATCCTGGATGCTGCTTGCCGCGCGGGCGCTGAAGGAAGGCAATGATTCCATCACGCTTTCCGTCAATGGCGCGCCGCATTCGGGCGGCTATTCCGACCAGGTCGCCGGCGGTGACCTGGTCGACAGCCCGCTTACCATCGCCAACACCGGCGCGACGTCGCTGCAGGCGGTGGTGACCGCGGTCGCCGCGCCGGTCGATCCACTGCCCGCCGGCGGCGACGGCTTCACCATTGATCGCACCTACTACAAGCTCGACGGCACCGAGGCCAACGTCACCGAAGCCAGGCAGAATGAGCGCTATGTGGTCGTGCTCAAGATCTACGAGCAGAACAAGTGGCCGTCGCGGCTGCTGATCACCGATCTGTTGCCGGCCGGCTTCGAGATCGACAATCCGAGCCTGGTTTCCAGCGCGCAATTGTCCAACTTCTCCTGGCTGGCGCAGACCGACGCCGCGCATCTGGAGTTCCGCGACGACCGCTTCGTCGCCGCCTTCAATCCCAATGAAGGCGACGGCGACCGCAACATCACGCTGGCCTATGTCGTGCGCGCCGTGACACCCGGCACCTACGCCCATCCGGCGGCGACGGTGGAGGACATGTACCGGCCGCAATATTCGGCCCGCACCGCCACCGGCGTGATGGAGGTGAAGGCGGAATAGCGAGGTCGCCGGTCTATCCTTCTCCCCGTCCCTATACGGGGAGAAGGTGCCGGCAGGCGGATGAGGGGCAGCGCCATGCTCTCCAGGAAATTTCTCAGACGCACCGCGATCGCAGGCATCTCGCTTGCCGGCCTCGCGGCACTTTCCCTCGCCGCGCTCTGGGAACTCGACCGCGCCTTCCCGCCGCCGCTGCCGGCAAAGCTGACGGTCTCCACCGAAGTCCAGGACCGCGACGGCCAACTGCTGCGCGCCTTCGCCACGCCCGACGGCTACTGGCGGCTCGAGACCCGGCTCGACCAGGTCGACAAGCAATTCGTCGACATGCTGGTCACCTATGAAGACAAACGTTTCTGGGACCACCGCGGCGTCGACCTTCTGGCGCTGTGCCGCGCCGCCGGCCAGCTCGTCACCAGCGGCCATATCGTCTCCGGCGGCTCGACCTTGTCGATGCAGCTCGCCCGGCTGATCGAGCCGCGCGACAGCCGCAGCCTCGGCTCCAAGCTCAAGCAGATGCTGCGCGCCATCCAGATCGAGCGGCGGCTTTCCAAGCAGGAAATCCTCGAACGCTATCTGACGCTGGCGCCCTATGGCGGCAATCTCGAGGGCGTGCGCGCCGCCTCGCTCGCCTATTTCGGCAAGGAGCCGAAGCGCCTCACAGTCTCGGAAGCCGCCCTCCTCGTCGCGCTGCCGCAATTGCCGGAAAAGCGCCGGCCCGACCGCAATCTCGGCATCGCGCACGCCGCGCGCGACCGCGTGCTGACCCGCATGGTCTCGGCCGGCCTGCTCGGCGAACGCGAAGCGCAGCGCGCGGCGCTAGACGACGTCTCCGGCCTGCGCAGAAAACTGCCGGCGCTGGCCGCGCACGCCTCCTACGCCATGCTGCCCAAGGCCGTGCCCGGCAGGCCGCTGCAACTCACCATCCGCCGGAGTGTGCAGCAAGGGCTGGAGCAGGTCGCAAGGGATGCCGCCAGGAAGCTTGGCCCGAAACTTTCCATCGCCATGGTGATGGCCGATGCGCGCACCGGCGACATCCTCGGCGAGGTCGGTTCGGCCGATTTCTTCGACGCCAGCCGCTCCGGCTGGATCGACATGACCAGGGT
>NZ_RZSA01000763.1:0-3309 GCF_003998075.1 Mesorhizobium sp. M2A.F.Ca.ET.037.01.1.1
GTTTGCGACGAAGCGCGTCGCCGGCCTGTCGTAGAGGGCTTCCGGCGTGTCGATCTGCTCGATCTGGCCGGCGCGCATCACGACGATGCGATCAGATAGAGTTAACGCCTCCTCCTGATCGTGCGTAACGCACAGCGTGGTGATGCCGAACTCTTTGTGCAGGTTCTTCATCTCGATCTGCATTTGTTCGCGAAGATTGCGATCGAGCGCGCCGAGCGGCTCGTCGAGCAGCAGGAAGGGCGGATCGGCAATCAGCGCTCGTGCAAGGGCCACGCGCTGCTGTTGTCCGCCGCTCAGTTGGGATGGCATGCGGCCGCCAAGATCACCGAGATGCACGCGCTCTAGCATGCGCGTGACGCGAGCCGCCCTCTCAGCGGCCTTGATACCTCTCATTTCGAGCGGAAATGCAAGGTTTTGTCGCACTGTCAGGTGCGGAAACAGCGCGTAGCTCTGAAACACGATCCCCTGGTCGCGCCGATGGGAGGGCACTGCAGCGACCGACTGCCCAGCAATAAGAATGTCGCCACGACTTGGCGCCTCAAACCCCGCGAGCAGCATCAAAGCTGTGGTCTTGCCCGAACCGCTCGGGCCAAGAACAGTCAAAAACTCGCCGCGACGTACCGTCAACGACAGGTCCCTAACCGCAGTGACCTTCCCATACATTTTGGTGACGCTGCGAAATTCGATCTGTGGCGCGGCAAGACGGCCACTGTCCGGCCCGATATTGGCCGGAGCATCAGCTACGGGTACTCGCTGTTCGTGAACAGGGACAACCGACATTGTGGCTCCATACGGATAAAGGGGCGCAAGGCAGCAATAAGCCGCCTTGCCGAGTATACTGGGTGTGGGCGCTAAAGTGACCACTCCTTCCAGCGTTCCGCAAATCGCTGCTGGTTGGTCAGCCCGTCCGCACCAATCTCGCTGTACCACTGTGCATTACGAGGAATGCTATTGGCCTTATAGTCAGGGTGGCTCGCAAGCTTGCGAGCGATGTTGTCGGGAATGAGTTTAAACGCATTTATATTGCTCGGGCCAAGAGAGAATAGCTTCGAGAAATTCGCTTGATTATTGGCTCGAGTGGCGAATTCCAGAAACTTCTGGGCATTCTTGGCGTTAGGGCTGCCTTTGGAGATCACCCAATAGTCAAAGGTCAACTTGGCTTGATTTCGATTGATCTCCACCGGCGCTCCCTGATCAATCAGCAGCTGAGCACGACCATCGAAGGAATGCGCAAGATCTGCAGCTCCGTCGTGTAGTATCTGTTGGATCTCCGACCCTGTTGCCCACCATTTTCGAACATGAGGCTTTATTTTATCCAGGCTTGCAAAAACGCGGTCAATGTCGAGCGGGTACAGCTTATCGGCAGGAACGCCGTCCGCCAGCAGCGCTTCCTCCCAAGGCCCTTCGCCAGACTCCCCAGACCGCATCACCCTCAGCCCGGGAAACTTCTCAGCATCCCAGAACTCTGACCAGGAGGTAGGCCTTGGCTTACTCGGCGGATATGCCTTTGTATTATAAACCATGTTGAACGAATAAACTGAGGAGGCGACGGCATAAGGGTGCTTAAAAGCGTCAGAGATTCCGTCAAGCTCGTCCTTATTATAGATGGAATAATCAATTTGCTCGACGAGGTCTTTGCGCACTGCAGCGCCAATGTCACCTATACCGATAACGACAACGTCGACAGTGACGTTTTTTGTTTGCGCCATTAGCTCCATTTGGGCGAGAAGAATATCATCGGTGATCGTCTGGACCTTAATGCCGGTTTCGGCCTCGAACGGTTTTACATAGGCTTCGATATTGGCTTTTCCCCAATCACCGCCGCCCACCATAACCCGCACTTCACCCGGTGATTGCGCCGAAGCCCGACCAGCCACTGAAGACAACGCCCCGAACGCGAGAGCGGACGAAGTCGACTGCATGAAACGTCTGCGGTTTAGCCGATAGCTCATTAGATACTCTCCCCTGTGCTCCCATTAACCGTCATTGGCTGGGAATCGGTACAATCGGCGATATTTCGTGCAGTCGCCCGCATGCGGAGGTGACTCAAATCGTCGATGCCGTATTCAGGACGAAACTTAGCCGTTCATTCGAGTGAATGCAATAGGACATTTGGGAACTTGCCGCCTCACGGTCGCTTCTCATTCAAGCTGGCTCAATGAGGCGAGGGTCGCGCAAAAGTTGCTTTTTTGCCCCAAAGGCACTAATTTAGGGGATAAACATTCCGAAAAAAGCTGCTGTTCGGCAGAGGTATCGTATTAGTACATTCTATGAATTGCTCATCATATTCTGACTCTGCTTTCGGCTCCTAAATGGGCTGTCGCGCGTGCCTACGATGCTAAGGGGGACAGACCGGACTATCGCTCTTCTCGGGACAGCCTGTACTGAATCTATCCTGGATCGAGCCGAGCCGACAATCACCCTCGCAATCGCGGCAACCTTAGTAGCACTGATACTAGCTGTGCCGCTGGGGTTGCTGGCAGCGCATCGAGCCGGGAGCATCGTAGATCGAGCCGTCCTGCTGTTTTGCGTCGTGTTCGGGCGCGATGTTTTCGCCCGGGTGCTTTACGGCGGGCAGGTTTCGCTTGCGATAGGAGTGGGCACTGCGGCCTTAGCGACCACTGCAGGAACGGTATTGGGTCTCCTCGCCGGAGCCGGACGGCTGTCAGACAATATCTTGATGAGAATCATGGATGGTATGATGGCGATACCGGGAATCCTGCTTGCGATTTCGCTGGCGACGATTTTCGGTGGCGGGATATTGACTGTCATCATAGCTTTGGCCGTCCCGGAAGTGCCCGTGGTTGCGCGCCTGGTTAGAAGCTTAACGTTGACACTCCGCGAGCAAGTGTTCGTGGAGGCGGCTCAATCTTACGGAACTGGGCCTCTGCGACTGCAGTTCAAATATATCCTGCCGAACGCGCTCGCCGCGATTGCTGTGCAGACGACATATATCTGTGGACTGGCCATTCTCTTCGAAGCCTATCTCGGCTTTGTAGGTGTTGGCGTTCCGCCAGAGAACCCTAGTTGGGGCAATATCGTTGCCGAAGGCCGGAACTTCGCCCTCATCGCACCGCACCTCATACTGCGGCGGATGACCTGGCCTTCGCCTCCCTGAGCATAAGCTCTTGCTCTTGCGCTTCCGCGTGCTCGGCGCAATGATCCCCGATCTCGATCATGGCGTCGCAGCAGAACAGGAGAACCTGCCCTCACGTGCAAAACCGATCCTACCACTCTACCCGAGGTCGGCACTACTCGCAGGCGTTGCGATCGTCGAGGTGCCGAACTGAAAATGCTTCGATGTTGCGT
>NZ_RZSA01000764.1:0-3304 GCF_003998075.1 Mesorhizobium sp. M2A.F.Ca.ET.037.01.1.1
GTCTCCGGCGCGTCGAGGAAGGAGAAGCCGCCCCTTCGGGCGGCTTCATCCAGCTCGCGCGCGACCTCGGCCGATGCGGTGGTGTTGTCGATGAAGACGGAACCCTTCTTCATCGCGGCGAAGGCGCCGTTGGCGCCGGTGGTGACCGAGCGCAGATCGTCATCATTGCCGACGCAGGAGAAGACGAAGTCCTTGCCTTCGGCTGCTTCGGCCGGCGTCAGCGCCAGCTTGCCGCCATGCTGGGCTACCCACTGCTCGGCCTTTGCCTTGGTGCGGTTGTAGACGGTGACGTCGTGGCCGCCCTTGTTCCTGAGGTGCCCGGCCATGGGATAGCCCATGACGCCAAGACCGAGAAATGCAACCGATGCCATAGACCTGCCTTCCAACAAAACACAGTTTCCAGTGGCCGAAGGTCTAGGCCATGCGAAAAATTCGTCAAGGCGCGCAGCGCTGCATCGACTGGTGCAGGCGGCCGAGCCGCAGGGATTTATCGATGCAGGTGGATGGTGATGCGGCGCTCGATCCATTCGACGCCGTGGCGCAGGATCTCGACCATCACCAAATAGACGATCGCCACCCAGATATAGGCCTGGATGTCGAAGGATTTCGCATAGGCGAGCTTGGCGTTGCCCATCAGGTCGTAGACCGTGATGATGGCGACGATCGCGGAGGCCTTGATCATCAGGATGAGCTCGTTGCCGTAGGGCCTGAGGGCAACGATGATCGCCTGCGGCAGGATGACCTTGCGCAGCGTCTGCAATTTGTGCAGGCCGAGCGAGGCAGCACCCTCCCATTGGCCGCGCGGCACGCTTTCGATGGCGCCGCGCAGGATTTCGGCCTGGTAGGCGGCGGTGTTGAGCGAGAAGGCAAAGACACCGCAATAGAAGGCCTCGCGGAAGAACCACCACAATCCTACCGTTTCCAGCTCCGGCCGGAAGGAACCGACGCCGTAATAGACGAGATAGGTCTGCACGAGCAGCGGCGTGCCGCGGAAGAAATAGACGTAGCAATAGGCAAGCCCGGACAGGATCCAGTTCTTCGACATGCGGCCATAGGCGACCGGCAGCGAGAAGATCGCTCCCAGCACCATCGAGATGGAAACCAGCGACAGGGTGGTTCCCAGGCCCTGCAGATAGGCCGGCGCGTAACGGGCGAAGAACTCTGGATTCCAGGCGTAGACGAGGTAGGCGACGATGCCGAGACCGAAGAGAATCCATACGCCGACCAGTGAGTAGCCGACGATGCGGGCGCGTGGCCAGCCGCGGGCCAGAGGGGGCGGCTTGTCGACGACGATGGCCTGGCTGACGCTCATCGCACCGCTCTCCGCCCGAGATGACGCAGAATGTGGCCGGTGGCGATCGACGACAGGATGGCGAGAGCCAGGAAGATCAACGCCGCCACACTGTAGAACAGGAAGGCATGCTTGGTAACGCGCGCCGCGACGCCGGACTGGCGCAAGGTCTCGGCGAGATTGACCACCGAGACCAGCGAGGTGTCCTTCAGCAGGCTTAGCCAGCAATTCTCGAGGCCGGGGAAGGCGATGCTTATCAGCTGCGGCAGGATGATCAGCCGCATCGTCTGCCATTTCGACAGGCCGATGGCGTAGCCGCCCTCATACTGGCCTTTCGGAATGGCGCGGAACGCGGAAAGGAAGACCTCGCTGGCATAGGAGGAGAAGATCAGCGACAGCACGATCATGCCAGCGATGAAGCTGTTGACGTCGATTGTCGCGGCCGGATTGAACAGCCGCACCAAGTATTGCAGCAGAAGCGGCATGCCGAAGAAGAACAGGAAGAGCGTGACCAGCTCCGGCAGGCCACGGAAAACCGTGGTGTAGATGTTGGCGGCGAGCCGCAGGGAGGGCTCTTCATGCTGCTTGGCGAAGGCGACGAAAAATCCGATCGTCAGGCCGATGGGCAGTGTGGCGAGCGCCAGCACGATGGTAACCAGAACGCCAGACGCAATGTCGTCACTCCAACCATCCGGTCCCCAGCTGAGAAGTGTCCAAATGCTTTGGGCCGGCATTGACGGGTCGTGTCTCCGTGGCGATCCCGGGAGAAGAGGAGGGCGGCGAGGAGTGCCTCACCGCCCTTGGCGTAACGATCAGGATTCGGCGCCGTAGACGTCGAACTTGAAGTACTTGTCGTTGATTTCCTTGTACTTTCCGTTCTTGCGGATGGTGTCGATCGCTTCGTTCAGCTTGTTGACCAGATCGGTCTCGCCCTTGCGCACGGCGATGCCGGCGCCCGGTCCGAAGATCTCGACCGGCTGCGGCGAGGGTTGGCCGAGGATCTTGCAGCAGGCGCCGTCCGGCGTATCCAGCCATTGCTGCAACACGACGATGTCGTCCTCGATCGCGTCGAGGCGGCCATTGGCGAGGTCCGCCTGCTCCTCGGGGCTGCTCGGATAGCCCTTGATGGTGCTGTCCGTGTAGGTCTTGGAGGCATAGTTGTAGTGCGTGGTCGTGGTGGCGACGCCGATGTTCTTGCCGGCGAGGTCTTCCTTGGTCACGCCCTTGAGCGGCGAATCCTTCGGCACGGCGATGGCCGACGGGGTGTTGTAGTATTTGTGGGTGAAGTCGACCTTTTCCTGGCGCTCTGGCGTAATCGACATCGAGGCGACGATGGCGTCGAACTTGCCGGCCTGGAGCGCCGGGATGATGCCGTCCCAATCCTGCGCGACGAAGGTGCACTTCACCTTCATCTCGTCGCAGAGCGCCTTGGCGATATCGATGTCGAAGCCGACCAACTGGCCGTCCGAGGTCAGGTTGTTGAAGGGCGGGTACGCGCCTTCGGTGCCGATCCTCAGAGTCTTTTCCTGAGCCTGGGCGACGCCGAGTGTCAGCAGCGCGGCCGAAGCGGCAAGCGCGATACGCAGTGCAATACGCATGATAATCCTCTCATATTGTCATGGCCGCTGTCCCGTGCGGCTCTTGTGGGCGGAGCTTCTTTACCGCCCGCTGAGGCGGATACTCCCACTCTTTGCGAGAAAAAAGCAACTGCAAATCAACGGCAAGCGACAATCGGGAAGTGCCGCTGCGTTACGTGGTTCGAGCCACGAGACCTGTGCTGCGCTCGACAAAGTCGGCTATCGATTTGGTGTCGTCGAGGTCGAAAACCGGCAGGTTTTCGCCTTCGACCGTAAAGTCGGCGGCGACCGCGACGATGTTGGGATCGTTGGCGGAAAGTGGCGTCCGGTCCTTGGCTTCGAGCCGCCTTGCCTCGATCTTCTTGTGCGCTTCGCGCTTGTAGCCCTCGACCAGCACGATGTCCGAGGGCGACAGCCGCGCCAGGATGTCGTCCAG
>NZ_RZSA01000765.1:0-3302 GCF_003998075.1 Mesorhizobium sp. M2A.F.Ca.ET.037.01.1.1
GAGACAGGGGCCACAGCCATCCGCATCTGGTCGCGGCGCTCACCGAACAGGCCGCCAAGCTCTGGCACGTCTCCAATCTCTACGAGATCCCGGAACAGCGCCGGCTGGGCGAGCGGCTGGTCGATGCCACCTTTGCCGACAAGGTGTTCTTCACCAATTCAGGCGCCGAGGCGCTGGAATGCGCCATCAAGACGGCCAGGCGCTATCAGTTCGTCAAGGGCCATCCGGAGCGGTTTCGCATCATTACCTTCGAAGGCGCCTTCCACGGCCGCACGCTGGCGACGATCGCCGCCGGCGGCCAGTACAAATACCTCGAGGGCTTCGGGCCCAAGGTCGAAGGCTTCGACCAGGTTGCATTCGACGACATCGATGCCGCGGAAAAGGCGATCACGGCGGAGACCGCGGCCATCCTGATCGAGCCCGTGCAGGGCGAGGGCGGCATACGCCCGGTGCCGACGCAGTCCTTGAAACGGCTGCGGCAGCTCTGCGACCAGCACGGCCTGCTTCTGATCTTCGACGAGGTCCAGTGCGGCATCGGCCGCACCGGCAAGCTGTTCGCGCATGAATGGGCCAGCGTCACGCCCGACCTGATGGCGATCGCCAAGGGCATCGGCGGCGGCTTCCCAATGGGCGCCTGCCTCGCCACGGATGAGGCGGCGACCGGCATGACCGCCGGCGTGCACGGCACCACCTTCGGCGGCAATCCGCTGGCGATGGCGATCGGCAACGCCGTGCTCGACGTGGTGCTGGCCGACGGCTTCCTCGAGGATGTGCAGCGCAAGGCTCTGTTGTTGAAGCAGGGCCTTGCGGCGGTCGCGGACGAATTTCCCGAGGTCATCGAAGGCATCAGGGGAACCGGCCTGATGCTCGGCCTGAAATGCGCCATGCCCAACACCAAGGTGAACATGGCGCTGCGCGACCAGCATCTGCTTGCCGTGCCGGCCGGCGACAACGTGATCCGCCTCCTGCCGCCGCTCACCGTCACCGACGAGGAGATCGGCGAGGCGCTGAGGCGCATCCGCGGCGGCGCCAAGGGCCTGACCGACGCGATAGCGGCCGAAGCCGCGAAATAAGTTCTGGAACCTGCCGATGAGCGTGCGCCACTTCACCGATCTATCCGCCGTTTCGGCGGGCGACCTGCGTATCATGCTGGACGACGCGATGGCGCGAAAGACCAGGCTCAAGGCGGGTGAGCGCTCAAAACCGCTCGACGGCAAGGTGCTGGCCATGATCTTCGACAAGCCCTCGACGCGCACGCGCGTGTCCTTCGATGTCGGCATGCGTCAGCTCGGCGGCGAGACGATCATGCTGACCGGCACCGAGATGCAGCTCGGACGCTCGGAGACCATCGCCGACACGGCGAAAGTGCTGTCGCGCTATGTCGACGCCATCATGATCCGCACCACCTCGCACGACCGGCTGATCGAGCTCACCGAGAACGCCACGGTTCCGGTCATCAACGGGCTGACCGACGACACGCATCCCTGCCAGCTCATGGCCGACATCATGACCTTCGAGGAGCATCGCGGCCCGGTGGCCGGCAAGACCTTTGCCTGGACCGGCGACGGCAACAATGTGCTGCACTCGTTGCTCGAAGCCTCGGCCCGGTTCCGTTTCAACTTGAATGTCGCGGTGCCGGAAGGCAGCGAGCCTTTCGAGAAATATGTCGACTGGTCGAAAGCCAATGGCGGCAAGGTCCGGTTTGCCAAATCCGCCGAAGAAGCCGTCGACCAGGCCGATTGCGTCGTCACCGACAGCTGGGTCTCGATGGGCCAGGAGCACCGTGCTCGCGGCCACAACGTCTTCCTGCCCTATCAGGTCAACGCGGCGCTTATGGCTAAGGCCAAGCCCGATGCGTTGTTCATGCACTGCCTGCCGGCGCATCGCGGCGAAGAGGTCACCGACGAGGTGATCGACGGGCCGCATTCCGTGGTCTTCGATGAGGCCGAGAACCGGCTGCACGCCCAGAAGGCGGTGCTGGCCTGGTGCCTGGGCGCTTGAGAGCGGCGGACCTGGCTTCCGGTCCGATCGGGGTCAACTTGATCTGGGGACAGGTGATGCCTATTTGCGGGCCATCACGTAAATTGAACGCGCTTCGACGCATGCGGCTCATCGGGTTGCATGGCTGCGCCCCGGAGTTTTGTCATGTTGGAAACCCAGACCTTGGCTGAGCATAAACCCCAACTCGGTGAATTCGGCTTCGCCGGCGACGACCACGTCGTGCCTTACGAGGTCGCGCCGCTCGATGTGCGCGGCCGCACCGTGCAGCTCGGGCCGATGCTCGACGCTATTTTGAGCCGCCACAATTATCCCGAGCCCGTCGCCCGCCTGCTGGCGGAAGCCTGCGTGCTCACCGTGCTGCTCGGCACCTCGCTCAAATTCGAAGGCAAGTTCATCCTGCAGACCCGCACCGACGGGCCGGTCGACATGCTGGTGGCCGATTTCACCACGCCGCAGGCGTTGCGTGCCTATGCGCGCTTCGACGCCGACCGGCTGCAGGCGCTGACCGACGCCGGCGAGACCTCGCAGCAGGCTCTGCTCGGCAACGGCGTCCTGGCTCTGACCATCGACCAGGGCGCGCACACGCAGCGCTATCAGGGCATCGTCCAGCTCGACGGCACATCGCTGGAGGATGCCGCGCGCACCTATTTCCGCCAGTCGGAGCAGATCCCGACCGATATCAAGATGTCGGTCGCCAAGCTGGTCACGCCCGGCCCGGGCGGCGCGCGCGAGCAGTGGCGGGCAGGCGGCATCCTGGCGCAGTTCCTGCCGCAGGCGCCGGAGCGCATGCGCATTCCCGATATTTCGGGCGGCGACGGCGACGACCGCGAGCTGACGGACCACCCGGCCGACAATTCCTGGCAGGAATTGCTGGCGCTGCTGGGCACCATCGAGCCGACCGAGCTGATCGACCCGACCGTGGGCGCCGAGCGGCTGCTTTACCGGCTGTTCCACGAGCACGGCGTGCGCGTCTTCCGCAGCGTGCCCGTCGACTACCAGTGCTCCTGCTCGCGCGAGAAGATCCACGGCATCCTCCAAGGCTTTTCGGCCGAGGAGATCAAGGACTCGACCGAGGAGGGCGGCATCCACGTCGCCTGCGAGTTCTGCTCGACGCAATACGACTTCGATCCGGCCGAGTTCGTGGTGGAGTAACACCCATTCCTTCTCCCCGTTCCACGCAGGGCTGTCCGGGGAAAGGTTCGGGTGAATCGAAATGCCGCATGTGCATGCCCCGTAAGACGGGGATTTTCCGTCTACCTTCTGGTTGTCGAGACTCAGAAAGGGAACGGGGCATGCGCTTT
>NZ_RZSA01000766.1:0-3302 GCF_003998075.1 Mesorhizobium sp. M2A.F.Ca.ET.037.01.1.1
CCGACGCCGTCGGCACGACGATCCGAGAGGGCAAGATTTGCCTCCGGCGTGCCGACGGCGTCGGTGTGGCCTTCGATCAGGAAGGTCTCGGCCGGGTTCTTCTTGAGCAGTTTTTCCATGGCGCTGGCAACGCCATCGAGCTTCTGCACTTCGGTGTCGGAGATCGTCGCCGAGCCGAAGTCGAAGTTCAGCGTATCGAGATCGATACGCCGAGCGATATCGCGCACGCGGGCCGACCGCTTCACCTCGTCGATCGAGTAGAGACGCTGCACCCTCTCCACCGGCGGCTGCTCGAGGAAGGTATAATACTCGTCGGGATCCTCGACTTCCTCCGAATCCAGTATGTAGTCCCGTCGCGGGATGGTGAGCCGCATCGGCGGCAGTTCGTCGCCGGGATCGCGCCACTCGTCGACATCGTTGTAGTAGCGCTCGTCGACATAGGTCAGCACATATTCGCGGCCATCCGGCGTAATGCGCGATCGCCGGATGACGTCGCCATTACGATTGCGGATGGTGATGATCCTGACGCCGTTGTCGCGCTCGACGATTTCGCGGGTGCGGCCGCCGGAGAGATCCTCGTAGTAGACATCCCTGGCGCCGCGGGTGATGCGAGGCGCCTCGTTGCTTTCCACGAACGTCTGGTTGTTGAACTGCAGGATCACGCGGTCGCCGAACTGCTTGACGACATCCGCGCCCTGCGGCCGGCGACGCTCGCGCACGATCTGTTCCGGCGTAAGCTCGATGCGCTTGCCTTTCTCCTGGTCGACCGGGACGATCCTCTCGGGCTTGATCGCCTGCTGCGCCGACTTGTCGTCCGAGGGCGGCGGGCCCTGATCGACCGGAGCCGGCTGCTGCGCCTGCTCGCCGCCTTGCTGTCCGGCCTGGTTGGCGTTCTGGCCATTGCCGGCTTGGCCGTTGTCGTTCTGGGCGCCACCATTCTGGCCACCGCGACGCTTGCGGAAGGCATCTTTCTGGCTGTCCAGAACCGGCGCTTCGTTGGGATTGGCGGTTTCACCCTGCGCGGCATTGCCGCCGGCGGCCGGTTGGTTGTTGTTCGCGGGCTGATTGCCGGTGACCGGCTGTTCACCGGTGACAGGCTGCTGCTCGCCGGTCGTGGGCTGGCCGGTCTTGGTTTGTTCGCCGGTCGCGGGCTGCTCACCCGTCGCCGGCTGTTCGGCCGTCGGTTTCTTGCCGCGCTTCTTCCTGTCCTGGGCCTGTTCGCCCTGGACCGGCTGCTCGCCATTCTGCAGTGGCTCGGCCTGCGGCACAGGCTCACCCGCCGGCGCCAGCTTTTTGGCCGGCTCGTTGGTCTGCGTCTGCTCGGCCGGGGCGGTCTCGCCCTGCTGGTTCTGCTTGTGCCTCTTCTTGAACTGGTTGCCGCCTTGCTGATTGTCGTTGGCGGGGGCGGCCTGGTCGGTCGGCGCGACCTGATCGCCGGCCTGGCCGGCGGGCTCGCTCTGCTGCTGATTGTGCTTGCGCTTTTTGCGGCCCTGGTTGCCTTGCTGCTTGTCACCGGCAGCCGGCGCCACCTGTTCCGTGGGCTGCTGGTCGGCCGGCGCAGCCTCGATCTGCTGCTGCTGATCGCGTTTCTTCTTGCGCGGCTGCAGTTGCTCGGTCGCGGGTGCGCCACCCTGGTCGGCCGGCGCGGCCTCGATCTGCTGTTGCTGGTCGCGCTTCTTGCGGGGCTTGAACTGCTGCTCGTCGGTCGCGGGCTGGCCGCCTTGATCGGCGGGTGCTGCCTCAATCTGCTGCTGGTCGCGTTTCTTGCGCGGCTTGAACTGCTGCTCGGCCGGGGCTTCCCCGGACTGGGCATTGTCCATCTGCTGCTGCTCATGTCGCTTCTTGCGCGGCTGTTGCTCGGTCTCGGCAGGTGCTGCCTGCTCGGCTGCCGGCGCCGATTCGCTTTGCTGCTGCTCGCGCTTCCTCTTCTTCGGCTGTTCGGCTCCGCCCTGCGCGCATTCCTCGGCCGACTGGCCTTCGGCGCAAGCGGCCTGAGCCAATATCAACGGTGCGCCGTGCAGGCCGCCGGAAGCGACACCCCCCTGCAGCGGGTACGCGCCCAACGGCGCGGATGCCATAAGCAGACCGATTGCCGTGCCCGCCAGAATCCGTGGTTGGCGTTTCATATCATTTTCTCCTAATGGGGTCCCATCCCTGCCCAAACTTTCATCAGCCGCAATTGGTTCCGTTACAGGGCATTGACGCCAGCCAAGGATGTTCGGCCGGCCTTTTGAAGGCAATTTCGTGTCTTTCTAATGTTGATACCGGGTCACTGGGTCAGCAGCGCTTGACCGGGAGGCCGCGGAGGGCCAAATCCACCCCCATGACCGCGCCATTCTGGAAAACCAAGACGCTTGAGGCGATGACCCCGGCCGAGTGGGAATCGCTTTGCGACGGCTGCGGCAAATGCTGCCTGTCGAAGCTCGAGGACGAGGATACGGGCGAGATCTTCTGGACAAGCGTTGGCTGCCGGCTGTTCGACGCCGAAAGCTGCCGTTGCTCCGACTATGCAAACCGGCTGACAAGGGTGCCCGACTGCGTCGGGTTGACGCCGCAGAACGTGCGCACCATCACCTGGCTGCCCAAGACCTGCGCCTACCGGCTGATCGCCGAGGGCCATGATCTCTATTGGTGGCACAGGCTCGTTTCGGGAAGTGCTGCGACCGTGCATGAAGCCGGCATTTCGATCCAGGGCCGGGTGAAGGCCAAGGAAACCGATCTGGCCGAGCCGGACGACTATTTTGATTATATATTGGACGATGAACCGTAGCCGGTTCGCATCCTGATGACGACCGCTGAGGGGCACTTGTGGCGAGGAACGACGCCCTGCGGGTTCGCGTTTAGAACCCTGAACGGCACTTTTCACGGGGAGCGACGAACCCTGGCGGGTTCGCGTTTAGAACTCCTGGGGTGGCGTTTTTGAGTGCGAGCGACGAACCCTGGCGGGTTCGCGCTTATATGAACCGGACATGAACGGCCGGTTCGCGGAAAGTTCAGGTGCAAAAAGGCATTTTCCAATGATCGGTTCTACGGGCGAAAGCCCACAACAAGGAGAGAAGACAATGTTCAACCAGATCAAGACGGCAGCCCTTTCGGCTATTGTCGGGCTTGGCACCTTGGCCGCCATCCCGGCGCATGCGGACAGCCTCTATCTCGGTTTCGGCAACAACCAGGATCCGCGCTTCGGCGTCTATACGGGCGACGACGACGGCTACTACCGCCGCGATTGGCGCCGTGACCGCGGCTGGCGCGGCTGCTCGCCGGACCGCGCGCTCGACAAGGCCGAGCGCATGGGCCTCCAC
>NZ_RZSA01000767.1:0-3301 GCF_003998075.1 Mesorhizobium sp. M2A.F.Ca.ET.037.01.1.1
GATCCGCATTCGGGCCTCGGCATCGGCAGCCTCGGCGGGTTGCTCGCGACTAAGGCGGCGATGCTGGAGCATGGCATCAAGGGCACGCTGCGCTTCACCGGCGAGCCGGCCGAGAAGGTGCGGGGCTCGAAACCGATCCATGCGGCAAAAGGCTATTATGACGGCCTTGCCGGCATGATCTCCTTCCATCCCTTCTACATGCTGCCGCTCTGCAACACCGCGCGCTGGGACACGCATTGCGGCGCCGCCTATTCGATGATCTACCGCTTCGTCTGCGACGAGCCCGAGAATTGGGGCCGCGCGGCAAGCGACGCAGCACCCATCCCGCAGGCGCATTCGGCGGTGCGGGCGCCCGGCGCCAATGACGCGCTGATGATGATGTACATGGCCTCCAAGGCGCTGCGCGATTCCATGCTCACCCATCAGGGCGGCTGGTCGATCAGCGAGGCGATCCTGACGGCAGGGCAGGCGACCGCCGACAATCTGCCGGCCGGCCTTGCCGAGATCCAGTACATGATCCGCGTGCCGACCATCGCCATGGCCGAACAGGTGACCGCGGTGCTCGACCGTAACGCCGAAGCCGCTGCCAGGATGAGCGGCTGCCGCTACGAGCGTCATTGGGTCTCGAAGTCGCGGCCGGGGCTCGCCAACCACGCCATGGCCGATATCACCTATCAGGCGCTCTCCACTGTCGGCGCGCCGCAATGGAACGAAGAGGCGAGGGCGATCGGGCGCGAGGTCCAGGTCAATGCCGGCGGCGAGGCGACCGAAAACCCGTTCATCGACGAGCTGGAGCGGCTTATCGCGCCGCAGGAGGCCGAGGCGATCCTGCGCCGCGACCTGCCGCCCTCGCAGGTGAACTCCACCTCCGACGACTACACCGACATGAGCTGGCACGCGCCGACATCGCGTTTCTACATCGCCCGCCCGGCGCTGCGCGCGGCCAAGGGCCATGTCTATCCATCCTGGGCGATGAACGCGCTGGGCGGCATCTCCGCCACCATCGATCCGATGGTCACCTGCGCCGCCAAGACGGTCGCGCTGACGGCACTGCGCCTGCTGGAGGACAAGGCCGCGCGCGATGCCGCGATGGACGAGTTCGTCAGGCGGACCGGCGGCGGCATCGGCGGCTCGAACTGGATCGCGCCGCTCTGCGACTATGAACCGCCGATCAACTTCCGCTGGCCGGAATATGTCACCACCGCGCGCGGGCGCGACTGGTGGATCCCGGCCGCTTCCACCGCATGACCGATCAACAAAACAGTCCAAGGAGAACCCCATGACCGTCCATGACCGCATCGTCGCCGAGCCCTTCTCGCTGCAGCGCCGCAACCCCAATGGCGGCACCAAGCCGCTGACCGCCTGGGGCTTCGCCAACGAGACCGATGTGCTGACTGACGTGCTGCTCGGCTCGCCGAACTTCCTGCGCCACCTGTCGACCAGCTCGCTATCCAGGAAACATCTGCGCGAGGCGCCCTGCAACATCCAGATCGCTCAGGCGCAGCATAAGGACCTCGTCGCAGCCTACGAGCATTTCGGCGTCAATATCCACTGGCACGAGCCGACGCCGGAACTGCCGATGCAGGTCTATTCGCGCGACTCCAGCGTCATGACGCCCTACGGCGCCTTCATCACCGCCATGGCCAACTGGTGGCGGCGCGGCGAGAACTACGCCGCCATCCGCACCTATGAGAAGCTCGGCATCCCGATCTACGACATGGTGACGGCCGGCACCTTCGAAGGTGGCGACTTCAACGTCATCGAGGAGGGCGTCGTGCTGATCGGCTGCGGCGGCGCCCGCACCCAGGAAGAAGGCGCCCGCCAGGTGAAGGAATGGTTCGACAAGGAAGGCTGGGAGACGCGTCTTGCCTTCATCGACGAATATTATGTCCACATCGATCTGATGGTGGTGCCGATCGCCGAAAAGCTCACCGCCGTCTGCCTCGCCTGCACCGAGCCCGGCATCGTCGACTGGCTGAAAGGCAAGGGCCATGAGATCATCGACGTGCCCTTCCAGGACACGATGGCGCTCGGCTGCAACTTCATGTCGCTCGGCAAGGACAGGGTGATCGCGCCCACGTCGAGCAAGACGCTGATTGGCCAGCTGAAGGCGCGCGGCATCGAGGTCGCGGCCGTCGACATGAGCGAGATCTCCAAGACCGGCGGCGGCATCCACTGCATGGCGCAGGCGCTGAAGCGCGTGCCGGCGTAACGGGCTTTCAAGGTCCGAAACCACCAAGGGGAATGCTTATCCCCTGGCTGTCGGGCCAGGGGATTTCTCTTTTGTTGGCCGGCCTGTCAGGAGACTTCGCCATATCCGTTCCGATCATCCCGGCCCTGCGCTAGGCTTCCGCCAGCCGAAACAGGATTGCCGCAAAGATGATCGTCCAGGCTTGCATCAACGGCGCCCGTCCCGCCGATTTCCATCCCGCATTGCCGCTCGATCCTGAGGCGATGGCGCGCGACGCTGCGGCCTCGATTGCTGCGGGTGCCGCCGAACTGCATGTCCATGCGCGTGGCGCCGACAGCCGAGAGAGCCTGGCGCCGGAGGCGATGGATAGGACGGTCGCGGCGCTCCGCAGAGCCTGTCCGGGCACGTTGATCGGCGTCTCCACCGGCGCCTGGATCGAGAAGGACGATCTTCGCACGCTGGTCGCCATCTCCGGCTGGCGCGAGCTGCCCGACTACGCGTCGGTCAATCTCAGCGAGGCGGCGGCGCCTGAAGTGATGGAGGCCCTGCGCGGCCGCGGCGTCGGCATCGAGGCCGGGCTGGCCTCGATCGGCGACGCGCTCAGGCTTGCCAGTCTCGACCATGGCGGGCGGGTGCTGCGCGTGCTGATCGAGATTTCCGAACAGGCGCTGGACGAGGCCTTTGCCGTCGCCAACGGCATCCAAAAGGTGCTGCAGCGCGAGGGTATCCGCCGCTCGATCCTGCTGCATGGCGAGAACGCGACCGTGTGGCCTTTTGTTCAGCGGGCGGCGCTGCGGAAATTCTCGACGCGGGTTGGGCTGGAGGACGGGAAGGAGTTGCCGGACGGCAGCGTGGCCGAAAGCAATGCGGCACTGGTAGCGGCGGCTGTGGGGATTTATCGCGGAGCGTGACCCGTTCCTCCCCCCACGAAGTGGGGAGAGGTGGCTCGGCGAAGCCGAGACGGAGAGGGGAGCGCCCTACGAAGGCCCCTCTCCGTCCGCTTCGCGGACACCTGTCCCCGCCTTTGGCGGGGCGAGGAAACGCCCTCACTGCATATCCGCGTCGGCCCTCAACTCCGCCCGCTTCTCGTCCGACACCACGGCAAGGTCC
>NZ_RZSA01000768.1:0-3293 GCF_003998075.1 Mesorhizobium sp. M2A.F.Ca.ET.037.01.1.1
CCCTTGTCATGGTCGAAGAAGACGCCCGGCGAGCGGTGCATCTGCGAGACGATGACGCGCTCGGTGCCGTTGACGATGAAGGTGCCGTTCGACGTCATGAGCGGCATGTCGCCCATGTAGACGTCCTGCTCCTTGATGTCCTTGATCGACTTCGCGCCGGTATCCTCGTCGATATCGAACACGATGAGGCGCAGCGTCACCTTGAGCGGCGCAGCATAGGTCAGGTCGCGCTGACGGCACTCGTCAACGTCGAATTTCGGTGCCTCGAACTCATACTTCACGAACTCCAGCATGGAGGAGCCGGAAAAGTCGGAGATCGGGAAGACCGACTTGAAAACGGCCTGCAGTCCCTCGTCCGGACGGCCGCCCTTGGGCTCGTCCACCATCAGGAACTGGTCATAGGATGCCTTCTGAACCTCGATCAGGTTCGGCATCTCCGCAACTTCCGGGATCTTTCCGAAGAACTTGCGTACGCGTCTGCGGCCATTGAAAGTCTGGGTCTGGGCCATCGTCGCTCCTTAGCTCTAAACTCGGGACGAACCTCGCCGCGGCTCGCCTTGCACCAACGGGCCGCCTCGACGGCTGCCCCTATCTGTTTTCCGGCCTGCACTGCCAACAGCTTGGCGGGTACCGGCTAAAACGGGAGAAAACCCGTTTCCGGAAGGCCGCTTTTCGGCCCTCAGGAAAGAGGTTTTCAAACGCCTCGCGCAACAAAGTCTCCCTCAGTCCAAGGGAGGGGCGGACGGCGCGAGACCGTCCGCCCACGCCTAATTACTTCAGCTCGACCTTGGCGCCAGCTGCTTCCAGCTGAGCCTTGAACTTGTCGGCGTCGGCCTTGGAAACGCCTTCCTTGACCGGCTTCGGAGCCGCTTCGACCAGGTCCTTGGCTTCCTTGAGGCCAAGGCCGGTGATGGCGCGGACTTCCTTGATGACGTTGATCTTCTGGGCGCCGGCGTCGGCGAGAACGACGTCGAATTCCGTCTTCTCTTCAGCCGGAGCAGCGGCAGCGGCAGCACCACCAGCAGCGGCGGCAACAGCCACCGGAGCGGCGGCCGAAACGCCCCACTTCTCTTCCAGGAGCTTCGAAAGCTCAGCCGCCTCGAGGACGGTCAGGCTCGAAAGGTCGTCTACGATCTTCGCGAGATCAGCCATTTTGATATTCCTTCAATTGGTTCGAACGTGTGTTGTTGACAGCGAGGAACGGCCTCATGCCGCCTCGTCCTTCCGGGCGTAAGCGCCGATGACACGCGCGACCGAAGCCGCGGGCGCATTGACGATCTGGGCGATCCGGGTTGCCGGCGTAGCGATCATGCCAACCAGCTTGGCGCGCAGCTCGTCGAGCGACGGCATCGTGGCGAGTGCCTTGACACCATCGGCGTTGAGCGAGGTCGAGCCCATCGCGCCGCCGAGAATGATCAGCTTGTCATTCCCTTTGGCGAATTCGGACGCGACCTTCGGCGCCGCAATCGGATCCTCCGAATAAGCGACCAGCGTCTGTCCCTTGAACAGATCGATGATCGATGCGGAGTCCGTGCCCTGAAGAGCGATCTTGGCGAGACGGTTCTTCGCGACTTTGACGGTGCCGCCGGCGGCGCGCATCTTCGACCGAAGGTCGTTCATTTGCGCCACGGTGATACCGGCGTAGTGGGCCACGACGACTGAACCCGCGTTCGAGAACGCATCATTCAGGCCCGTGACGAGTTCGCGCTTTTCCGCTCTGTCCACTGCCTATCTCCAGTTGACCACTGCCTCATTTTCGAGGTCAGAAGTCGGGTTGCCTTTTGCCGGCCGGGCCATCCAAAAACGGATCTCCCGAACGACGCTCGAGGATCCTGCCCCCTTTCGCCACACCGACGGCAAGCCGGCGATGCGCTGACAAAAGGCAAACACGGTTCGAACCTTTCATTGGAGCTTTCGCTCCTTTGTCGGGTCTTCACCCGTCTCATGCAGGCCCACATGAATTAAGGCTGTTGGGCCGCCTGCAATCTCGGACAGGATATCCGGAAACCTTTCGGCTCCCGGGTTACCGGGCCGCCGACGGATCGGCGGTCCGGAATTCTCCATGGGTCGACTCAGGGCCGACCCGACGACACTTACGACGCGGCGAGCGTCGCGATGTCGAGCTTCAGGCCCGGGCCCATCGTCGAGGTGACCGACACCTTCTTGACGTAGTTGCCCTTGGCGCCGGCCGGCTTGGCCCTGTTCACCGCATCGGCGAAGGCGCGGACATTCTCTTCCAGCGCCTTGACGTCGAACGAAACCTTGCCGACGCCGGCCTGGACGATGCCGGCCTTCTCGACGCGGAACTCGACGGCGCCGCCCTTCGAAGCCTTGACGGCCGCAGCCACGTCGGTGGTCACGGTGCCGACCTTCGGGTTCGGCATCATGCCACGCGGGCCGAGCACCTTACCCAGACGGCCGACCAGCGGCATCATGTCCGGCGTGGCGATGCAGCGATCGAAATCGATCGTGCCCTTCTGGACGATGTCGACCAGATCCTCGGCGCCAACGATATCAGCACCGGCGGCCTTTGCTTCCTCAGCCTTGTCGCCACGGGCGAACACGGCGACACGCACGGAACGGCCGGTGCCGTTCGGCAGGTTGACCACGCCGCGGACCATCTGGTCGGCATGGCGCGGATCGACACCGAGATTCATCGAGACCTCGACGGTCTCGTCGAACTTCACCTTGGACCGGTCCTTGAGCAGCTGCAGCGCCTCGGAGAGCGCATAAGCCTTGTTCGGATCGATGCCTTCGCGACTCGCAGCAACACGCTTTGCAATCTTTGCCATGATCTTAGCCCACCACTTCCAGGCCCATCGAGCGGGCGGAGCCCTCGACCATGCGCATGGCCGCCTCGACGTCGTTTGCGTTCAGGTCCTTCATCTTCTGCTCGGCGATCGCGCGCACCTTGTCGCGGCTGATCGTGCCGACCTTGGTCTTGCCCGGCTCCTTGGAGCCCGACTTCAGGTTGGCGGCCTTCTTCAGGAAGTAGCTCACCGGCGGCGTCTTCATGACGAAGGTGAACGACTTGTCCTGGTAGTAGGTGATGACGACCGGGATCGGCGACCCCTTCTCGAGCTCCTGCGTCTGCGCGTTGAACGCCTTGCAGAATTCCATGATGTTGATGCCGCGCTGACCAAGCGCCGGGCCGATCGGGGGCGACGGCGTGGCCGAGCCCGCGGCAACCTGGAGCTTGAGCTGGCCTGCAACTTTCTTAGCCATCTCTATTCCTGCCTTTTCTCATGCCGGCCCATTAGCGGGACACCGGCGGTTGGAGTCTGGGGGGGCGG
>NZ_RZSA01000769.1:0-3290 GCF_003998075.1 Mesorhizobium sp. M2A.F.Ca.ET.037.01.1.1
CTCATGCATCTACATATCCTCAGTTTCACCCAGGGCAACCGCGGCTAGGTGCTCGACCGCTGAGCTATCAACTGAATCCACAAGCATCACGCGGATGCCATTCCGCAGAAGACATAGCTGGTCGGAGAAACTCCTGGCTCTGTTGATGCTCTGTTCAACTAGTAGGATTGTGAGCCCTGAGCTTTTCAGCACCTCAAGTCGCTCATAAACGTGATCGACAATCTTAGGTGCTAGACCAAGCGAAGGCTCATCGAGCATCAGCAGTTTCGGCCGCCTCAATACCGCTCGGGCTATCGCCAGCATCTGCTGCTCACCGCCGGAAAGATTCGACGCACGCACATCCTGCCGCTCGGCCAAGCGTGGGAACAAGGCGAAGGCTTCGTCTAAGGATCCCTGGAGTTGTGGACCCAAACCCAGAACGAGATTTTCGCTAACGCTGCCTTTCCAGAATAACCCCCGACCTTCTGCGACCAAGGCGATTCCGGCGCGCGCTCGCTGAAATGGTTGCATTTCGTCTATGCGAGTGCCGTCAAATTCAATGGCACCTGACGATCTTACAATTCCTGCAATGCTATTGACGGTCGTCGTCTTGCCGGCGCCGTTCGTACCAACCAGGGCAAGCGTATTTCCGCTCGGAATTTCAAACCCGACGTCGAACAGTGCTTGCGTCGAGTTGTACCATGCCTGCAAATTCGAAACGCGCAGCGTCAATGGCCTTCTCCGAAGTAGGCCTTCTTGACCTGCGCGTTGGCAAAAACCTCAGAAGGCGGTCCACTGGTGATGACTTGGCCTGAATCCAGAACAACGATATGCTTGCAAAGGCTCCGGATGAGCTCGACATCATGCTCCGTCAGGAGCATTATCGTCGGCCGTTTCATAACATAACCCTCTAAAAAGCCTTTTAGATGATGGCGCTCGAGCGGGGTGAGACCAGACGCTGGTTCATCCAGCAACACGACCGGCGGCTCGCTTACAAGAACGCGACCGATCTCGACCAACCGCCTTCCCCCGAACGGGATCTCGCTCACTTTCCTGTTCAAATCGCGCTTGTCCAAGCCAAGCGACCGAGCCATCTCTATAGCTCTCGCATGGTCTTCGTCCTCGCGCTCCCGAAGGTGCGGAGCTCCCAGCGCCTGTAGAAAGCTCCCATCGGAAGATATACGATATCGCCCAAGCAATATGTTCGTGAGCACCGTTTCGTCGTCGAGTAAGCGAACTGTCTGGAAGCTGCGTATGAGGCCCTGACGTGCTAGTTGCGGGGTTGTCAGATTCGATATCACCCGGCCATCGAGTTCGGCGACGCCAGCTGTGGGCCGCACTAAGCCAGTTATAACATTGAGCAAAGTCGTCTTACCTGCTCCGTTAGGGCCAACGAGTGCGGAAACGCCGGGGGAGAAATCAGCGTGAACATCGGTCAGTGCCGCCAACCCGTCAAAACGGACACTGATGCCGCGAACCGACAGCGTACCGAGGCCGGTCGGCCGCGGTTGGGGTCGGTAGCCCTCTGAGGTGGCCTGAACCAGCTTGCTCGGCAGAACATTGTCGGAAAGATGCGGTAGGTGGCGCTTAAAGAGCCTTTTCCTCACCCGAGCTATCAAACGCTCGAAGAGGTCCGCGACGCCGCGAGGTGCGGTGAGCAGAACGGCGATCAGGATAGCACCACTCAGGATCGGATAAAGATTACCACTTCCGATGCTGCGAACCAGTTCCGGGATGACCACCAAGTATATTGCGCCGATAAACGCTCCAAGGATCGAGTACCGGCCGCCGACCACAATCCCCAGGAGCATGAAGACGTTCGCAAACATAGTGAAGTGGCCGGGGGTAACCGCAAATGCGTGATACGCGAAAAGCCACCCTGCAACTGCCGCGTAAATCGATCCGAGCACGAACGCTATTAACTTGATGGTTGACAGATTGACCCCAACGGATCGGGCTGCCAACTCGCTGTCTCTGACGGCAAACATCGCCCGTGCAATCGGCGTCTTTTGCAGTGAGAGCATAAACGCTCCACCAACGGCCACGAAGCCCAGAGCGAGAAAGAAACGAAACTGGCTGTCCAGAGTTGTGAAGGGGCCAATCTCAAACGCGCCAACAACAATCCCCTGTGATCCTCCGCTCACACCTGGGAAGTGGTTCAGTGCCCATTGAAAAACCTCGGCGAAAGCGAGCGTGAGAATCGCCAACTGAAGGCCCGAAAGGCGAACTGCCGGCAACCCGATAACCAATCCGGCTACCACCGCTACACCTATCACAATCAACAATTCATAGCCAAAGCCAAACGGAAGCGCACCTGTCCACGGCCGCAGAATTGCAGTCGTATAGGCGCCCAAACCAAGAAATCCGAAGTGAGCAAGGGATATCTGGCCAGTCCATCCGTAGAGGATGTTGAGCCCCATCAAAGCGAAGGCAAAGATCGCCACCTCCGCCCCAATGCTGAATGAGAACTCCCCTCCTAACAAATAAGGCGAGACAGCAAAGATCGCCACACCGATTATGAAACGGCTTAGTGACCAATTTCTAAGCACCGGCTCCTGATTGCGCGCCGGCGACCGGCGCGGGACCACATCCTCAGCCACGCGCCTCACTCCTTCCAGCCAACAGCCGCCTAGGGACAATGACCATCCCAAGAATCGCGATACCGAATATTCCCGGCATTCTGAATTCGGCTCCAAACAGATAGCCAATCCAATTTTCCACCACACCCAAAACCACGGCTATGATAAGTGGAGCCGTGTAACGATGCATTCCTCCAAGAATGCCCGCTATAAATGCCTTAATTATAACGTTGTCCATGTATTCAGATGACACAGGAATCCGGACAGCAACCATAATTCCAGCTAGACCACCAAGCAATCCTGCCACCGTCCATATTAAAGTCTTAATGTATCTTACGTTCCAACCCATTGTTTCAACAATCGCGGCGTTCTCCGCGATTGCGCGTACTACAATTCCAGTTCTTGTGAATCGAAAGACATAAATGCCGACGGCGAAAATGCTAACTGCTAGAGCCAAACTGATGAGCACATTCCCATCAATGAAGGCACCGTCGATCGTTATGGAGTCGGTTGTGAGCCGCGGATAGCGCCTCGCTCGACCTTCGTGCAAGACGTTTTGAGCAAACGAAGCAAGCAGCAAAAACACACCAAGCGTTGCGACGAAGTCAGCGCCATCGGCTCCGCGCGGTATATGCTTTACTAGCGAGCGTTCCATTAGGAAGGCAGTCAGTCCGGCTGCGCCGACACCAATCGCAATGGACATCATGAGCGGAAGGCCCGCCTGATCGACAG
>NZ_RZSA01000076.1:0-11934 GCF_003998075.1 Mesorhizobium sp. M2A.F.Ca.ET.037.01.1.1
GCGGCGACATGCTCGCCATTCTCGCCGTTTTCGACGCGCATCTTGAACAGCAGCGTCCCGCCGACGGCTTCAAGCGCGCCGCCGACGACTTCGGCAAATTCATCTTCGGAAACGGTTTTGATGTCCGGCGCCAGATCGTCCAGACTTTCGGCAAGCGTGCTTTCGAGGGCTTTTTCGTCGAGCTGCGCGTCCATGCGAACCACTCCATTCGCCAATCTCACCCAGCCCGTTAACGAAACTTAACGGCGAGGATGGCCGGATTATGGCGGTTTTCCCGGTTCTTCGATCCATCCACGGGCTTCGACTTATGGCGGCTGGACAATCCGCCGGTTCGTTCCACAATGTGCGGAACAAACGACGCGAATGCGCAAAGGGGAGGAAATAGATGCTCGGATTGATGCAGGAATGGCCGCTGCTTTGCCACAAGCTGATCGACCACGCCGAACGCCAGCACGGCAGCCGGGAGGTCGTGTCGCGTTCGATCGAAGGTCCGATCGTGCGCACTACCTTCGCCGAAATCCATCGCCGGTCGCTCAAGGCGGCGCAGCGGCTGGAGCGTGACGGCTTCGTGCTCGGCGATCGCATCGCGACCCTTGCCTGGAACACGACCCGCCATATCGAAGCCTGGTACGGCATCATGGGCATCGGCGCTATCTACCACACGCTCAATCCGAGGCTATTTCCCGAGCAGATCGCCTGGATCATGAACAAAGCCGAGGACAAGGCGATCTTCGTCGACCTCACCTTCGTACCGCTCCTGGAAAAGATCGCCGGCGCGGTGAAATCGCTGCGCCGGGTGATCGTGCTGACCGACCAGGCACATATGCCGCAAACCTCTCTGGCCAATGCCGTCGCCTACGAGGAATGGCTGGCCGAGGCCGACGGCGATTTCGCCTGGAAGACGTTCGACGAGAACACCGCCGCCGGCATGTGCTACACCTCCGGAACGACGGGCGACCCGAAAGGTGTGCTTTACAGCCACCGCTCCAATGTCCTTCACGCCATGATCGCCGCCATGCCCGACGCGATGGGCCTGTCGACGCGCGATGTCGTCCTGCCTGTGGTGCCGATGTTTCACGCCAACGCCTGGGGCCTCGGCCAGAGCGGGCCGATGATCGGCACCAAGCTGGTGATGCCGGGCTGCAAGATGGACGGCGCCTCGATCTATGAACTGCTCGACACCGAAAAGGTGACGTTCAGCGCCGCGGTGCCCACCGTCTGGATGATGCTGCTGCAATATCTGGAAGAGACCGGCAAGAAGCTGCCCTATCTGAACAAGGTCGTGATCGGCGGGGCGTCCTGTCCGCGCGCCATCACCGCAAAGTTCCAGGATGATTACGATGTGCAGGTGGTGCATGCCTGGGGCATGACCGAGATGTCGCCGCTGGGGACGCTCTGCACGCTGAAGCCGCAATATCAGACGCTGACCGGCGAGGCGCGGCTGGATGTCCAGGGCAAGCAGGGTTTTCCGCCCTTCGGCGTCGAGATGAAAGTGACCGACGACGATAACAACGCGCTGCCCTGGGACGGCAAGACCTTCGGGCATCTCAAGGTGCGCGGTCCGGCGGTGGCCCGCGCCTATTATGGCGGCGCCGGCGCCGAGCAGTTCGATGCCGACGGCTGGTTCGACACGGGCGATGTCGCCCATATCGACGCCAGCGGCTACATGCAGATCACCGACCGCGCCAAGGATGTCATCAAGTCCGGCGGCGAATGGATATCGACCATCGACCTGGAGAATCTCGCCGTCGGCCACCCGGACGTGGCGGAGGCGGCGGCGATCGGCATCCCGCATTCGAAATGGGGCGAGCGGCCCTTGCTCGTTGTCGTGCGCAAGCCCGGTCGGGAGCCGAGCAAGGGCGACATCCTCACCTTCATGAGTGGCAAGGTGGCGAAATGGTGGATGCCCGACGACGTCGCCTTCGTCGGCGAAATTCCGCACACCGCTACCGGCAAGATCCAGAAGACCAGCCTGCGCGCCCAGTTCAAGGATTACCGCCTGCCGACGGATTGACGAAAATGTTCGATCTTCCGGCTTCAAGCCCGCGCCAAAAACCGCTAACTCTCGGCCCGGGTTGGGACGATACGGCGAAGAATGGCATCTATTCCTGAACGGCAGACGTCGAGGGCGGCCGGCTGGTCGCGGCGGATCGGGGCATTTTCCCTCGTCCTTCTGCTCACCGCCGTTGCCGGTTACCGACTCGGATTCGTCGAGACGCCGCCTTTCCTGTGGGTGCTTGCGGTCGTCGCGCTGCTGGCGGCGCTCGCCCTGTTGATGGCGGGTCTCGGCCTGTCGAGGGTCTGGAGCTTCGGCGATCGCGGTGGCCGCGATCTCAGCGTCGGCGCGCTGCTGGCGCTGCTGGTTCTGGCGCCCTACGGCGTCGCCGTCTACTGGGCCACGATCTACCCGCCGCTGCGCGACATCTCGACCGATCTCGACGACCCGCCGGTCCTGGACACCAGCGACCGGACAAGCGACATGAACGAGCTGTCGCCGCCGACCCCTGGCGAACAGAGCCTGCAGGCCGATACCTATCCGCTGGTCAGCGGCCACAGCTACAATCTGCCCTTCGAAACCGTCGTCGACGCTGTCGAAACCGTGCTCGACCGCCGCGACTGGCAGCTGACGGCGCCTTATCCCGACATCAACGGGCAGAGCGAGGCGACGATCAATGCGCTGGCCAAGGGCTTTGTGCTCGGACTGCCGGCCGACGTCGCCATCCGCGTCACCGACGATGGCGAGCAGGTCATCGTCGACATGCGCTCGGCCTCGCGCTACGGCCGCTACGACCTCGGCGACAACGCCGCCCGCATCACGGATTTCCTCGGCGAGCTGGACCAGGAAGTCGCCGGGCAGGTTGGCGCGGCGCCGGCCGAGTGATCAGCCGGCGGGACTGAAAATGCCGTCGATCGCCGGGTCGCCTTCGGTGGCGATCAGGCCGCGCGCGGCCAGATCCTCGAGATGGGCGAGCACCGACAGCCCCGCGGCGCCGTGCAGGCGGGGGTCGGTGTCGCGATAGATCGCTGCGACCATCTCCCTGATCGTCCGGTCGCCAGCGCGGATGCGCTCCAGGATCGCCCTTTCACGCATCTTGCGATGCGTCTTCAGGCCGCGCATGAACCTTTGGGGCGCGGTCACGGGCCCGCCATGGCCCGGCAGCAGCAGACGATCCTCGCGCGCCAGCAGCCTGTCGAGGGAGCTCATATAGTCGGCCATGGCGCCGTCCGGCGGCGCGACGATCGAGGTCGACCAGGCCATGACATGGTCGGCCGAAAACAGGATGCCGGTTCCCTCGAGCGCAAACACGGCATGGTTGGCGGTGTGGCCGGGCGTCAGCATGGTGCGGATCGCCCAGCCGTCTCCCTCGGTCAGGGCATTGTTGGCCAGCGCGATATCGGGCACGAAGGCCAGGTCGGCGCTGGCGTCGAGCGGATTGACCTCGCCGATGCGCAAGGGCCGTGCCGGCCGGTGCGGGCCTTCGGCAAGCGTCGGCGCGCCGGTGCGCTCCTTCAGCCGTGCCGCCAGCGGCGAATGGTCGCGATGCGTGTGGCTGACGAAGATGTGGCTGACCGGCCGGCCAGCGATCGCCGTGAGCAGCGTTTCGAGATGCGCGTCGTCTTCCGGCCCCGGATCGATCACCGCCAGCGTGTCGCGACCGACGAGATAGCTGTTGGTGCCGTGGAAGGTGAACGGACTCGGGTTTCCCGCAGTGATGCGCAGCACATCCGGCGCAACCGTGACCGCCCGGCCGTAGGCCGGGTCGAAGCTGGTATCGAACTCAAGCGCCATGCCGGATTCCTTTGCAATGCGGCAAAATGATTGCCGCCCGATACGGAAGCCAATATAGGAAATTCAATGCATGTCGCCCAAAAGTGCGCAGCGGTTTTGGGACAACGACATGCATCAAGAAAGTTTTTGAGCATGTCGCCCAAAAGTGCGCAGCGGTTTTGGGACAACGACATGCATCAAGAAAGTTTTTGAAGCCAGCAAATCAGCCACCCAATGAATCAGCCAGAATGAGGAAGACCATGGCAATTGCAACCACGATGCGTCCGCTCGTTTCTCTCACTCTGCCGGAGCGGGGCGCCGCGCGGCTCGCGACCCAGCTCTTCCTGGCGCTTGCCGGAACCCTGCTGCTCACGCTTTCGGCCAAGACCAAAGTGGTGCTCGGCCCGGTCGACATTTCGCTGCAGACGCTCGCCGTGCTGCTGATCGCCTCGGCCTTCGGCCTGCGGCTGGCCGTCGCGACGCTGCTTCTCTACCTTGCCGAAGGCGCTTTTGGCTTGCCGGTCTTCCAGGGCACGCCGGAAAAGGGCATCGGCATCGCCTATATGCTGGGCGCGACAGGCGGCTATCTCGCCGGTTTCGTGGTCATGGCCGCGATCGCCGGCTGGGCCGCCGACCGCGGCTGGGACCGCAGCCCGTTCAAGCTGTTCGGCGCCATGCTGACGGCGGAAGTCGTCATGATGGCCATGGGCTTTGCCTGGCTGGCGATGCTCATCGGACCGGAAAAGTCCTGGCAGTTCGGCGTCCTGCCCTTCATCGCCGGCGACCTGATCAAGGTGGCCCTGGCCGCCAGCCTGGTGCCGGCCGTGTGGGCGTTGCTCAAGCGCGGCTGATCGCGATCGACGAAAGAAGGGCCGGCGGGCGACAAGCGCCCGCCGGCCCTTTTTCATGCCGCAGTCGGATTTCGCTCGAAACCACCGCGTGCCGGATGATAGAAAGTGGAACCAGCGTCAGGAAGGAAGCAAACCCGACATTGACAAGCCGGTGCCCGAAACCTAAGCACGGGCAACTTGGCATCGAGGCGGGGGCCGCGGTAGTTCAAGGAGAGCTTGTTGAAAGGAATTATCCTTGCGGGCGGCAGCGGAACACGTCTTTATCCGCTAACATTAGCTGTATCTAAGCAAATACTGCCGATCTACGACAAGCCGATGATCTACTACCCGCTTAGCGTGCTGATGCTCGCGGGAATCCGCCAGATCCTCGTCATTTCAACTCCGCGCGACTTGCCGGTGTTTCAGGCTTTGCTGGGCGATGGTTCGGAATTCGGCCTGGAGCTCTGCTATGCCGAGCAGGCGGAGCCCAATGGTCTCGCCGAAGCCTTCATCATCGGTCGCGACTTCATCGGCAAGGACAGCGTGTCGATGATTCTCGGCGACAATATCTATTTCGGCGGCGGCCTGTCGCAGCTCTGCGGCGAGGCGGCTGCGCGCGACGGCGGCGCCTCCGTCTTCGCCTACTATGTCGACGATCCCGAGCGCTATGGCGTGGTCTCCTTCGACAAGGTCACCGGCAGGGCTTTGACGATCGAGGAGAAGCCGCAAAAGCCGAAGTCCAACTGGGCCGTGACAGGTCTTTATTTCTACGACAACAACGTCGTCGACATTGCTTCGACCATCCGCCCTTCGGCGCGCGGCGAGCTCGAGATCACGGCGGTCAACAATGTCTATCTCGAGCGCGGCGAGCTGCATGTCCACCGCCTCGGCCGGGGCTATGCCTGGCTGGATACCGGCACGCATGACAGCCTGCTCGAGGCCTCGTCCTTCGTGCGCACGATCGAGCATCGCCAGGGCATCAAGATCGCCTGCCCCGAGGAGATTGCGCTGGAGCAGCGCTGGATCAGCGCCGACGAGGTCCTCGATCGCGCGGCGCGGCTCGGCAAGAACGAATATGCGGCCTATCTGCGGCGGCGGGTCGCCGATCTGATGGAGGATCAAGGTGCTTGAGGTCAGGACGCTCGGCCTGGAGGACGTGCTGGAGATCGTGCCGAAGCGGCATGGCGACGCGCGCGGCTATTTCTGCGAGACCTGGAATGCGGAGCGCTTTGCCCAGGCCGGTATCGACCTGACCTTCGTGCAGGACAACCATTCCTACTCCGCGGCCGCCGGCGTCCTGCGCGGCTTGCACTATCAGTTACCGCCCCGCGCCCAGGACAAGCTGCTGCGCGTCGTGCGAGGCAGCGTCTTCGATGTCGTCGTCGACATCCGCCGGTCTTCGCCGACTTTCGGAAAATGGTCGGCTTTGGAGGTGTCGGCCGAGAAGGGAAACCAGATCCTGGTGCCGAAGGGATACGCGCACGGCTTCGTCACGCTCGTCCCGGACACCGAGATTCTGTATAAGGTCACCGATACGTATTCGCCGGAGCATGACCGGTCGATCCGCTTCGACGACCCCGCCATCGGCATTGCGTGGCCGTCGCTTGCCGGTGACTTCCAGCTCTCGGACAAGGATCGCAAGGCGCCACCGCTGAGCGAGGCAGAGGTTTTCGCGTGAGGGAAGAGGGCAGGCTGAATTTTCTGGTCACCGGCGGCGCCGGCTTCATCGGCTCGGCCGTGTGCCGGCACCTGTGCGCCAACCCGGCCAACCGCGTCACCAATCTCGACAAGCTCACCTATGCCGGCAATCTCGCGTCGCTGCGGCCGATCGAGAACGCGCACAACTATCGCTTCGAGCAGGGCGACATCTGCGACGAGCGCGCGGTGCTGGAGATATTGCGCCGCGACGACATCGACATCGTCATGAATCTGGCCGCCGAAAGTCATGTCGACCGCTCGATCGACGGCCCCGGCGCCTTCATCGAGACCAACATCGTCGGCACCTACCGCATCCTCAATGCGGCGCTGGAATACTGGCGTGGGCTGTCCGAGGAGCGCAAGGCGGGCTTCCGCTTCCACCATGTCTCGACCGACGAGGTCTTCGGCGACCTGCCTTTCGACGGCGGCATGTTCGTCGAGGAGACGCCCTATGCGCCGTCCTCGCCCTATTCGGCGTCGAAGGCGGCGTCGGACCACCTGGTGCGGGCCTGGCACGAGACCTACGGCCTGCCGGTGGTGCTGTCCAACTGCTCGAACAATTACGGCCCCTACCATTTCCCCGAGAAGCTGATCCCGCTGGTTATCCTCAACGCGCTCGACGAGAAGCCGCTGCCGGTCTACGGCGCCGGCGCCAATGTGCGCGACTGGCTGTTCGTGGAGGATCACGCGCGGGCGCTGGAACTGGTGGCCACCAAGGGGCGGCCGGGCGAGAGCTACAATGTCGGCGGCAATTCCGAGCGCACCAATCTCGGCGTGGTCGAGGCGATCTGCGATCTTCTCGACCTGAGGCGGCCGCGCGCCGGCGGCAAGCGCTATCGCGACCTGATCACCTTCGTTACCGACCGTCCTGGACATGACCGCCGCTATGCGATCGACGCCTCCAAGATCGCGCGCGATCTCGGCTGGGCGCCGCGCGAGAATTTCGACAGCGGCCTGGCCAGGACCGTCGACTGGTATTTGGACAACAAATGGTGGTGGGGGCCGATCCGCGAGCAGCGCTACGCCGGCGAGCGGCTGGGCCACGGTGCGGCCGCAAACAGCCAGAACAGTCCGGTTGCAGGCAACCCGGCCGGGATCGCGGCCGAGAGCAGGAAGGTGACCACGTGAGGCTTGCCGTCACCGGACGCGAGGGCCAGGTCGCCGCAAGCCTGGTCGAGGCGGCGCGGGGCCGCGAAGGCGTGGAAGTCGTCGCCGTCGGCCGCCCGGGGCTCGACCTTGCGCGGCCCGACACAGTGCTCGCGGCATTGGAAGCGGCAAGGCCGGACATCGTCGTTTCCGCCGCCGCCTACACCGCCGTCGACCAGGCCGAGGACGATAAGGACCTGGCCTTCGCGGTGAACGCCACCGGCGCCGGCAAGGTGGCCGAAGCCGCGGCAAGGCTCGGCGTCCCCGTCATCCATCTGTCGACCGACTATGTCTTCGACGGCGCCAAGGACGGCGCCTATGTCGAGACAGACGCCACCGCGCCGCTCGGCGTCTACGGCGCCTCCAAGCTCGCCGGCGAGGAGGCGGTGGCCGCCGCCGATCCGCGCCACATCATCCTGCGCACGGCCTGGGTCTACAGCCCTTTCGGCAGGAACTTCGTCAAGACGATGCTACGGCTGGCGGCCGATCGCGACGAGATCGCCGTCGTCGCCGATCAATGGGGCAATCCGACCTCGGCGCTCGACATCGCCGACGCCATCCTGCATGCGGCGGCGAGGCTGCGGGACGACAGGAATTTCGCCGCCTTCGGTGTCTACCACCTGGCGGGCGAGGGCGACACCAACTGGAGCAGCTTTGCCCGCCACATCCTCGACACAAGCCGGGCGTTGGGTGGCCCCTATGCGAAAGTGCGCGATATCGCCACGGCGGATTATCCGACCAGGGCGAGGCGCCCGCAAAATTCGCGGCTGTCGAGCGCGAAGTTTGAGGGTGTGTTCGGGTGGCGAGCGCCGGGGTGGCGGCAGGCGACGGAGAAGGTTGTTCGGCGGCTGGGGCGCAGCGAGACGAAACAGGCATTGAGTGCATGAACGAAAATCCATCACCGGAGCAACTGCGCGATGCGACCGCGCAGCCGGCGGACCAAGCGGCGCCAAAGAAGCGCGCTAAAGCCAGGTCAGCGAAGACGAAGCCGGCGAAGCGCATATGCGTCATGGTGCTCGGCATGCATCGCTCGGGCACGAGTGCGCTGACGAGGGTGATCAGCCTAGTTGGCGCCGAGCTACCGAAGAACCTAATTTCAAAAGACAGCAACAATGCGACTGGTTACTGGGAACCGGCAGCATTGAACGCTCTCAATGATCAGATGCTTGCGGAAGCCGGTAGTCGCTGGGATGATTGGCGCGCCTTCGACGCGGCCAACCTTGGCAAGCCTCGTGCCCAATTCTACCGCGCGGAGATCGCTCGCATCCTGGAGGAAGAATACGGTGAAGCTCCGCTCTTCGTACTGAAGGAACCGCGGATATCTCGTTTTGTGCCGTTCTACGCTGACATCCTGAAGGCGATGGAGATCGATGTTCGCTATGTATTGACTGGGCGTAACCCGCTTTCGGTCATTGCCTCGCTCGGCAAGCGAGATGGCTTCACACCGGGGTTTGGGGCGCTTCTATGGTTGCGCCACGAGTTGGAGGCTGAATCCGCCACACGCGGCAAGCCGCGTGTCTTCCTCTCCTACGAAGCGCTTATGCAGGACTGGCGTCCTGAAATCCGGAATATAGCGGATGTGCTGGCCATCGGCCAACCATGGACTGTGGACGACATTGCGGCCCATGTGGATGCCTACCTCTCGCGAGAGCATCAGCACCATATCGCAGGCGGTGCACAACTTCTGGCCGACGAACGCATCGCCGACTGGGTCAAGGACACCCATGCCGCCTTGACCGCGCTTCGTAACGACGGACAGGACGCTGAGGCGCTTGCCACGCTCGATAGGGTAAAGGCCGAATTCGACGCAGTATCGCCGATCTTCGGGGACGCATTCTTTCCCGAGCTTGAGGCACGACAGCGGATCTCGGCGCAAGCGCAGGCCGACCTGCGAATGGTCGCAAACGACAGCGCTGAACTGGCCCGGCAACGTGCCGACGAAATTGAGACTTTGACCGCTCTGGAGCGGCAAAGACAAGCCGACTGGGGCGAGCGCGAGGCACAGTTCGCTGGAGAGAAGGCTGAACTTCATCGCTTAATTGGCGAGCGCGACGCCGAAGTCACGCGGCTCGTGCCAGAGGCCGAGCAAAGCATGGCCGAGATTGAAAGGCTTGGTGAGGAAACCGCGCACAGATTAGAGCTCCAGGAATATCAGACAGCTTTTGCCAAGGAATTGGCGGGTCTGAAGTCTTTGGCTGATCAACGCGCGCTCCAGATCGAGCAGCTGCAGAACCAAGCTAGCCAGGCAGCGACTATACAGTCTCATCTGCAGGCCGAGCACGACAGATTGCGTTGGCAGGCTCACGAGAGCACAGCCAGATACGAGGAACTTGAGCGCGAGAACGCCGCTCTTCGCGCCAACGCAACCGGGCTGGAGATGGACCGCGATCACGCCCGTGCCGAGGAAAAGCGGCTGCATGATGTCCTTGACGCGGTGTATGGCAGTACGTCTTGGCGAACGACGCAGCCAGTTCGTGCTATCGGATACGGTATCGCCGCGGTTGCGCGTATTCCTGTGTCAGGTCGTAAGCGTTTGAGCCGGGCAGCCTACGCCTCTTGGCATCGGCTTCCTATGCCGACGGCCGCAAAGCAGAAGTTTAAAGGCGCTGTTTTCCGTTTCTTTCCGTTTCTTTTCAAAAGGACGACCGCCTATAGGGCCTGGCGGAGTTCCAACTCTTATGATGGTGGATTAGCGGCAATTGCCAGCACAGCACCTGTCGGCTTGGGCGCGCCGAAGCCCACACACGTTCCGCTGCTGAATGCCGAGCCAGTGGCGAATAAGCCGGTGCGCGTAATTGCCTTCTATCTTCCGCAATTCCATCCAATCCCGGAAAATGACGAGTGGTGGGGTCAGGGTTTTACGGAATGGGTCAATGTCAAACCCGCGCAGCCACAGTTTTTGGGACATTGTCAGCCCCATGTGCCGGGTGAGCTTGGCTACTACGATCTCAGAGACAAAGCGGTGCAACGCCGCCAGATCGAATTGGCGAAGTTATACGGAATTGAGGGCTTCTGCTTTTATTTCTATTGGTTTGCAGGAAAAAGGCTACTCGAAAAACCATTGGAGAACTGGCTCAACGACAGGGATTTGGATCTTCCATTCTGTTTGTGTTGGGCCAACGAGAACTGGTCCCGCCGGTGGGACGGGCTCGACAGCGAGATCCTCATAGCTCAGAATCATTCGCCAGCGGACGATCTCGCTTTTATAAAAGAAGTGGCGCCCTATCTGCGCGACCCTCGATATATCCGAATTGACGGCAAGCCGGTGCTTTTGGTTTACCGGCCGAGCTTGCTGCCGGACGCCAGCGAAACGGCCTCGCGCTGGCGCCAATGGTGTCGTGATAACGGCGTCGGCGAAATCTATCTCGCTTACACTCAATCCTTCGAGAAGAACGATCCGAGACACTATGGCTTCGATGCCGCAGTCGAATTTCCGCCGAACAACTCCGCGCCCCCGAACGTGACCGGTCAAGTCGTGGGCCTACGTGACGACTTCGCGACGACTGTCTATGACTGGGCTGTCTTTCCGGAGCGCAGCGAAGCATATCCTCCGCGTGAGTACAAGCTGCTCCGTTCCGTCTGCCCAGGCTGGGATAATACCGCCCGTCGCAAGAATAACGGAACGGCTTTCATCAACAATACGCCAGATCTCTACAAGCGATGGCTCGAAAACGCCGCTAAGGACACAATAAACTGCATCGACGAGCCGAGTGAAAGACTGGTCTTTGTCAATGCCTGGAACGAGTGGGCAGAGGGCGCGCATCTCGAACCGGATGCGCAGACAGGCTATGCTTACCTCCAGGCGACCCGCGATGCATTGGAGGCAGTGGGTCGTGAAGGGAAAAGCATCGTTGTAGTCTCGCACGACGCACACCCACACGGCGCGCAAATGCTCGCTATGAACATGGCACGAGGTTTCGGTGAGCTTGGCTTCAAGTCCGAGTTGATCACCCTGGGCCACGGCAATCTGCTTCCTCGCTTCGCGGAAGTGGCCAATGTGCATATAATCGACCTTGCGGCGGAACCCGAGGCAAAGGTGTTGGAGCGCCTTAAGGCTATCCGACGCGGCGGGGCCGAGATGGCGGTGGTCAATACGACGGTCTCCGGGCTTCTCGTTCCCTTGCTGAGGAGAGCAGGCTTTTGCACCGTCTCGCTTATTCACGAACTGCCGGGCATCTTGAAATCCCACGGGCTTGAGCGGAATGCTGCCGCGATCGCGAAACACGCCGACGTTTTGGTCTTTCCCGCCGAAATTGTTCGATCCGGGTTTGAGAATTTCGTCGGCAGGTCAACCGGGCGAGCGGTGACTCGTCCGCAGGGTTCCTATTTTCGCACGCCATTTCGAGAAGAAGATCGCGTTGCGGTGCGGGATCGGGTGCGCAAGAGACTCGGCCTACGCGAGGACGCCCGCATCATTCTGTCGGTCGGATACGGGGACCACCGCAAAGGGCTCGATCTTTTCGTTGACGCCGGGCTCAAGATAACAAGGGC
>NZ_RZSA01000770.1:0-3288 GCF_003998075.1 Mesorhizobium sp. M2A.F.Ca.ET.037.01.1.1
GATGTAAATAGCGCTGCCGCGGAAATCGGCCTGCCGGTGATTGTTAAGCCAGCCGTAGGTAACGGCAGCTACGGCGTCCGATTGTGCCGCGACGTCGATGAATTGGCCGAACATACCACCTATCTGTTGGGCGGCAAGCACGTATGGCGGTCCTCACCGAGGATACTGGTCGAAGAATTCGCGCAAGGCCCATACTATGGCGCTGACATAATGGGAAATGAGGTTATTGGGATTGCCGCCGCTGACTTCGACCCCCCACCGTATTTCGTCTTTCGTGAGTTGGCTTATCCGGCCCCCATAACTGATGACGAGCATGAGCGTATCGTCGATGTTTCGCTGAGCTGTTTGCGAGCTCTCGGCCTTGGCTGGGGGCCAACGAACGTTGAATTTCGATGGACGAAGCTTGGCCCAGTCGTGATTGAAGTCAATCCGCGTCTTGCTGGCGGGATCACTCCTCAACTGGTTCAGCTGGCTTACGGTGTCGATCTCATCACCGAGCACATTAAGCTCGTCATTGGTGAGGAATGGAATTTGCGCAAAAGGCATTCGCACACTGCGGCCGTGCGGTTCCTCGTTCCTGATCGTGATGGCACCCTCGATTCGATCGATGGCGGCAGCCGGGCGGCTGCTCTACCAGGTGTCGCCGACGTCAAATTGTATATTGAACCCAACACGCCGATCGTCAGGACAGCCGATTACCGAGACCGCATCGGACATGTCATCGCCGTTTCACCCAACCTTGCTCAGACCAAGGCGATCGTTCAGCGTGCCGTCGACTTGATCGATTGGTCGATGACACCATTTCCGACCATGGCGAATAGGAACAATATGCGGCCCCTTACCTCCCGGACAGATGAAAGAAAACGGTAATCACACTGGGGTGATTTGCGGCAGGACGATAGAGCTGGCTTCGTTTGTCTCAACAGTTTGGCGGGCTTTGTAAGCGGGTTTCCGCACGTCATGCCGCTGCGAGGATCGGCTTTGGCGTGTTGAAGTAGGCCCGATCCGGGGTCTTCCGGTCAAGCGATGAAATGAGACGTCTGGTATTGTAAAAGATCAGATACCGGGCGATCGCGGTGCGGGTTTCCGGCACGCTGGTATAGGCATGCAGGTAGACCTCCTCATATTTGATGGTCCTCCAGAGCCGCTCGACGAAGACGTTGTCGCGCCAGACTCCTTTTCCGTCCATGCTGATTTCACGTCGGCATCCGTCCCGTGCCGCGGTCGACACTGGTATGCGACGAACGATTGGCAGGTCGGCCACAGCGGCAAAGTCGTGGCACCTGATATCTACATTGCGGTCGGTATTTCCGGCGCCATCTAGATGGGGTCGTCTAATCGTGGTGGCAGAGTCAAGCACCTTTGCAATTCCTGAGACGCGTATGCCGGGTGCAGGGTCGTCTTCGCGGTCGACATAGGTCGCCGCATGATGGAGCTTCGCGGGAGGAGCCCTTCAAATGTGGACGACGCACTATGCTGAGCCAGCGGTGCACCCCATCAAGCGGAATGGCTCTGCCCACGTCCCGGCAGGGACGCCTCGGCGCGCTCAGAGACTGAACGCTATTCGTAAAGCGGTCACGCTATCGTTCCGGCGGTCCGATCGAAGTACTCGCCGGTTTTGAGCATGGCATGCATTGTCACCGCCAGTTTTCGTGCTACGGCAACGGCGGCCCGTTTGAAGCCTACCCGCTCCCTCAGTTTGAGGCCCCATGTCCGCAGGCTGCTGTCGGCCGAGCTGCGGGTCAGGATGACTGTCGCCGCTTCGTAGAGAAGCCCTCGCAAATGACGATCGCCACGTCGGGATATGTGGCCGTCATAGTCGACTTCTCCCGATTGGTATCGCCGGGTCGTCAGGCCGAGCCAGGCGCCGACAGAGCGAGATTTCTTGAAGTTGTCAGGATCCTCAATGGCGGTCGCGAAGGAGGTTGCGGTGATCGCGCCGACGCCGGGAATCGACATGAGGATCTGACATGCTCCGTTTTGGCGCGCGGCAGCAACAAGCTGGCGCCCCAGTTCAGCAGCCCTTATGCGCATGCTGCGCCAAGCTTCCAGCATCGGCAACACGATAGGAGCGAGCCCGTCCCGATCGACGAGGAGACTGCGGACATTCTTCTCGAACGTGCTTCCCTTGCCCGCGGGAACCAGCAATCCGAACGTCTTCATGATGCCGCGGATCTGATTTGAGAGTTCGGTGGTAATCCTGACCAGCCTGGTGCGTGCCGCCACGAGCGTGCGCGTCAGCATGCTGTCGAACCGCTTCACGCGCACCTCACGAAAGAACCCCACTTCTGCAAGATGCGCCAAACCGTCAGCATCGTTCGCGTCGGTTTTGTTCGCGGCCATGTCGAGCGCTGCTTTGGCATGACGAGCATCGATGCAGATCGCCGGCAAACCCTCTTCACGCAGCCCGTGATAGAACCATACGGATAGAGGGCCGGTTTCGAACACGACGCGCTTGGCGAACGGTGCACGCTTGCGGACAAGCTCGGCAATCATCTTTGGATCGGATGCACACTTTCCGCGCCAAACGCGCTTGCCTTCACGTCGAATAGAAACCGCCGTCTCTTTCATCGACACGTCGAGCCCGATATATTCTTCCATGGCTGTTCTCCCTTAGATGCTTGGGCCCGGCGTCCAGTCGTGAGCCCGTATTTCCATCTTATCGGGGAACAGCCACCCTCCCTGGCTATGATTTGGTTTCAGGGCGACTCGCTCCCGCGATTACCCCATGTGGATGCCAGCCTTCTCCGACGGCATCGCAATGTGCCGTGCGCCAGGATAAGCCGTGGAAAGGAGAATGATATGACCTGAAACCTTTCTCAGCGATCCAGCAGGTTCAACTCCTGCCCGGTAAAGGCGCAGCCCGCCAGCCGGAAGCGAGTCTTGCGTGGGCGTCGGCAACGGTGCCCATGAAGCGTAGACAGCGGGTGATAAAGCGGTGATGTAAGCCTCGAAATGCGAACGTGATGACGCCTTCGGTGTGGCACACCCGGGGGCAGCACCCGAATGCCGGTACTGGTGAGGCAACAGGGGTCATCCGGGGTCTGGGACCACCGCAGAATCACGGGACGGATCGCCACGGAACCTGGGAGGTCCCGCACCTGCCCGAAGGGGTATAGCCGGAATAGGGAGTGCCGGCTGATCCAAAGGCTCCAGGCCCGGGGCTGACCTGCAATCCCCCGGGAGCGCTACGGCGAACACGAACAGGCAGGACCTTTCGGACCCGGCTGGCGAAAACAATAAGCCGAAGGGCATGCGGTGCGGGAAGTCGGAGCGCCCTCATAGTAC
>NZ_RZSA01000771.1:0-3287 GCF_003998075.1 Mesorhizobium sp. M2A.F.Ca.ET.037.01.1.1
GCCCCCTCACCGTCGCGATCCTGCTGCGCAACACCATGGTGGCACTCAACCGCCAGCGCGCGCTCTATCGCGCGACCTATGGCGTGGCGGATCAGCTCGCGGCGGAGTAATTATTCCGCAGCAATCAACCCGCCGTCGGAAACGCCCTCCGGTTTCGGACCGCCATAGGCCCAGTCGAGCAGTTTGATCGTGTGCACCACCGGCAGCTTGGCGGCGGACGCGATCTGGGTGATGCAGCCGATATTGCCGGTGGCGACGATTTCGGCGCCGGTCGCCTCGATATTCCCCACCTTGCGGTCGCGGAGCTTGGCTGAAATCTCCGGCTGCAGGATGTTGTAGGTGCCGGCCGAGCCGCAGCACAGATGCCCTTCGCGCGGCTCACGCACGACGAAGCCTGCTTTGGCGAGCAGCTCCTTCGGCTGGCGCGTGATCTTCTGGCCGTGCTGCATCGAGCAGGCGGAATGGTAGGCGACGACGGTGCCCGGTTTGCGCACCGGCTCGGGCAGGTCGAGGCTGGCGAGATATTCGGTGATGTCCTTGGCCAGCCCCGAGACGCGCGCGGCCTTTTCGGCATAGGCCCGATCGAGGCGCAGCATGAAGCCGTAATCCTTGATCGTTGTGCCGCAGCCTGACGCGGTGATGATGATGGCGTCGAGCCCGCCTTGGTCGATCGCGCGCGTCCAGGCGTCGACATTCCGCCTGGCCGAGGCAAGAGCCTGATCCTCGCGGCCCATGTGATGGACGAGCGCGCCGCAGCAGCCCTCGCCTTCGGGCACCACGACCTCGACGCCAAGCCTGGTCAGCAGAGAAATCGTCGTTTCATTGATGGCGGGATCGAGCACCGATTGCGCGCAGCCGGTGAGGATCGCGACGCGGCCTCGCTTTGTGCCTTGCCCGGTATGCGTGCCTGGTTTCGCCATCGGCGATGCCGGCGGGACCGCGGACGGCGCCAGCTTCAGCATGGCTGCGACCGGCTTCAGATCCGGCAGTTTCTCGAACAGGCGGATGAAAGGCCGGCCGAGACCGGCCAGTTTCAGCGCGGCGCGGAAGCGGCTGGGATAAGGCAGCACGAAGGCCAGCACGGCGCGCGTCAGCCGGTCGAGCAGCGGCCGCTTATAGGTCTGCTGGATGTGGGCGCGGGCGTGGTCAACCAGATGCATGTAGTTCACGCCCGACGGACATGTCGTCATGCAGGCAAGGCAGGAGAGACACCGGTCGATATGGGTGACGATCTCCTTATCCGCCGGGCGGCCGTTCTCCAGCATGTCCTTGATGAGGTAGATGCGGCCGCGCGGCGAATCGAGCTCGTTGCCGAGCGTCACATAGGTCGGGCAGGTGGCGGTGCAGAAGCCGCAATGCACGCATTTGCGCAGGATCTTCTCCGATTCCGCGACATGCGGGTCGGCAAGCTGGGCAAGGGAGAAATTGGTCTGCACGCAAAAATCCTTACTGTCCCAGAAGCCAGCTTTGCGGGTTCCTGACGGGCTCGCCGCGCTGCAGCGCCTGGATGCCCAGAATGCAGCGGGCGATAAACCAGACGGCGGCGGCCAACATCAGCACGAAGCCGATCACAAGCATCATCAGGACCACCGAGATCAGCGCGAGAGAAGGCCGATCCAGAACGTCCTGATCAGGAACGTATAGTGGCTTTCGACGAAGCCGCCGGCCTTGCCGCGATTGATGTAGGCAAGCACGATGCCGACAATGCCGGTGATGCCGATGACGAGGCCGGCGAGGTAGAGAATGTAGATGACCAGCGCGTTGGTCTGGCCCGGCTCCAGCCAGCGATCGGTCTGGCGTGGCGCGCTGCTCGGTCCTGGGTCGGTATTGCTCATGATGCTGCTCCCTGTGTTGATCGGGCGAGAGTAGCAGAGCCGGAGCCCGGCGCCATGCGGCCAGGGTTGAGGATATTCTTCGGATCGAACTCGGCCTTGAGCCGCGCCGAGAGCGCCGCCAGATGCGGCGGCTGCGGCTCGAACACCGGCAGCGCCGCGCGATGCGGAGCGGAGGCGCGCACCAGCGTCGCATGGCCGCCGCCATGCTTGCGGATCAAGCCGCGCAAGAGGTCGGCCTCGGGATCGTCCTCGCGCATCGACAGCCACACCAGACCGCCCTGCCAGTCGTAGAACGCATCGACCGCCGCCTGCATGCGCAGCGCCATCACCATGTGATGCGCCACGGACGGCGCCATCGAGACACGCCAGACCGGCCGCGCGCCGCCGTCGGCGAAAGGCCGGCAGTCTCGGATGTCGCGCCAGATGGCTTTCGACGCCTCGCCGGCGATCTCTTCCAGCGGCCCGGCCTTGCCGAGCAGCTTGCGCAGCGCCTCGATGCGATAGACGACCGAGGGGCCAAAACCTTCGACGCGCAGCAACGTCGCGGCATCGCTGCCGTGCTTGCCGCCGGCGACCCGTGCGGCGATGCGCTCCGGCAGATGCGCCGCGCTCGACACTTCGGCGCTGGAGCCCAGCGCCAGCGCCATGGCGGCGACCGCCGCATCGTCGAGCAGGCCGCGGATGGCCAAAGTCACTTCCGTTTCGGCGGCCGGCAGCACCTTGAACGTGACATCCGTGAGCACGGCCAGCGTGCCCCAACTGTTCGCCATCAGCTTGGAGAGATCGTAGCCGGTGACGTTCTTGACTACGCGCCCGCCCGACTTGAAGGCCTCGCCACGGCCCGAGACGGCGGCGACGCCAAGGATATGGTCGCGCGCGGCTCCCGCCTTGAGACGGCGCGGGCCGGACAGGTTCGAGGCCAGCACGCCGCCGATGGTGCCTCTGCCTGGCTCGCCACCGAGCAACGGACCGTAGTCCATCGGCTCGAAGGCGAATTGCTGGCCGTTTTCCGCAAGCAGTTCTTCGATCTCGGCGAGCGGCGTGCCTGCCTTGGCCGACAGCACCAGCTCAGCGGGCTCGTAGAGGGTGACGCCGGTGAGCCTGGAGAGGTCGAGCGTGTGTTCGGTCTGCAGTGGGCGGCCGATGCCGCGCTTGGAGCCATGGCCGAAGAGCTCGAGGGGTGTCTCTTCGGCTGCCGCCCATTGGACGGTGGAGAGGACTTCGGCGGAGGTGGAGGGGGTGAAGGTGGTCATGGCTTGGCCTTGTTCCTCGCCCGCGCAGGGCCAGGACAATCGCATACGGCAGCGCTGCCCCCTCTCCGCCCGCTACGCGGACACCTCTCCCCCATTTCATGGGGGCGAGGAAACGCCAACCGCCGACGTCGCGACCTTGAAAAGCCTGGGTTCCTCGCCCCCGCAAGGCTGGGGAGAGGTGGCTCGGGCGAAGCCCGAG
>NZ_RZSA01000772.1:0-3287 GCF_003998075.1 Mesorhizobium sp. M2A.F.Ca.ET.037.01.1.1
GTGGAAGGACGCGCGCGAGCTCGGCAAGAACGCCGCCGAGATCGCCTCGCAGCTCGCCGACGGCAAGAAGATGGGCGACATCGCCGGCGCCAAGGACTTCACGACGCCTGGCGGCAACACCGTCAAGTCGCTGTTCCTGACCCCGATCGCGATCACCAAGGACAATCTCAACCTCGTCATCGACGCCGGCTGGATCAAGAAGGACGAAGTCTGCGCTGGCGTTGCCGCCGGCAGCGTCAAGGTCTGCAACTAAGCTCGCCGACACTAGACCAAAAACCTTGCGCCGCGGCCTGAAAGCCGCGGCGTTTTCTCGAAGATTACCGTTCCGCCTCGAGCGGATAGCTTCTAGGCTTGCTCCGGCATCCGCGCCAGACGGGCAGGCCGGCAGGAGGAATTCATGACCGACACGACGTCCACCCAACCGGCAGACACCGCGCGTGCCTCGGAGCTGGGCACCGTCGCCCGGTTCCTGAAGGCAACCGAGCTGGACACCCGCATGCTCGGGATGATCGGCGCGCTGCTCCTGATCTGGGTCGGACTGCATGTGATCTCCAGCCTGCGGCTTGGCGTCAATCCGCTCGACTTCGACAGCCGCACCTTTCTGACGCCGCGCAATCTCTGGAACCTGTCGGTGCAGACTTCGGCCGTGGCGATCATGGCCTCCGGCATGGTGCTGGTCATCGTCATGCGCAACATCGACCTGTCGGTCGGATCGGCCGAAGGGGTGATCGGCATGGTCATGGGTTTTGCCCAGGTGCATTTCCTGGTCCGCTTCGTCGGGCTTGAGCTCGGTAACCCGTGGATCTGGGTCCTGGCGCTGCTGATCGGCCTGGCGCTCGGCCTCCTCATCGGCGCCTTCCAGGGCTTCGTCATCGCCTATCTCGAAGTGCCGGCCTTCATCGTCACGCTGGGGGGTCTGCTGGTCTGGCGGGGCGCTGCCTGGTGGGTCACCAGCGGCCAGACCGTCGCGCCGCTTGACGCCACGTTCCAGCTGATGGGCGGCGGCCCGGCGGGCTCGATCGGCGCCAAATGGAGCTGGGTCGTCGGCATCGTCGCCTGCCTGGCGGTCATTTTCATGCACTATAACGGTCGCGTGCAGCGCAAGCGCTTCCGCTTCCCGCTGCGTCCGGTCTGGGCCGAGACGCTGCTCGCCACGGTCACCTGCGCGATCATCCTGGGCGCTGTGTGGCTTGCCAATTCCTATCCGTGGCCGATCGGCATCGTGAACCGCTATGCCGCCGCCAACAACATCACCGTTCCCGAAGGCGGACTGTTCATCGCGCATGGCATCGCCATTCCGGTGCTGATGGCGGTCGCCGTCGGCCTGATCATGACCTTCGTCACCAAGCGCACGCGCTTCGGCCGCTATGTCTTCGCCATCGGCGGCAATCCGGAAGCGGCCAACCTCGCCGGCATCAACACGCGCTGGATCACCATGAAGGTATTCATGATCATGGGCGTGCTGGCGACGATCGCGGCGGCGATCTCGTCGGCCAGGCAGAATTCATCCACCAATGCGCTCGGAACGCTTGACGAGCTGCTGGTCATCGCCGCGGCCGTCATCGGCGGCACCTCGCTCGCCGGCGGTTCCGGCACCGTGCTCGGCGCTATGCTGGGAGCGCTGCTGATGCAGTCGCTGCAGTCCGGCATGGTGCTGCTCGGCGTCGATTCGCCGCTGCAAAGCATCGTCGTGGGCGCCGTGCTGGTCGTGGCGGTGTGGCTCGACACCCTCTATCGCAAGCGGGCCTGATCAGGGAGGAGAAACAACATGGCTGACAAATCCGCTCCCGCCGGCGTTCCGCTGGTCGACATGCGCAACATCTCGATCGCCTTCGGCGGCATCCGCGCCGTCGACGATGCGTCCGTCGATCTTTTCCCCGGCGAAGTGATGGCGCTGCTCGGCCACAACGGCGCCGGCAAGTCGACGCTGATCAAGATCCTGTCCGGCGCTTACAAGCGCGACAGCGGACAGATCTTCATCAATGGCGAGGAGGCATCGATCTCCAATCCGCGCGACGCCAAGAAACACGGCGTCGAGACGATCTACCAGACGCTGGCCCTGGCCGACAATGTCGATGCCGCGGCCAATCTCTTCCTCGGGCGCGAGCTGATGACCGCGTGGGGCACGCTGGACGACGTCGCCATGGAAGCCGAGGCGCGCAAGGTGATGGGCCGGCTCAATCCGCGCTTCCAGCGCTTCAAGGAGCCGGTCGTCAAGCTGTCGGGCGGACAGCGGCAGTCCGTGGCGATCGCGCGCGCGATCCTGTTCAATGCCCGCATCCTGATCATGGACGAGCCGACGGCGGCGCTCGGGCCGCAGGAGACGGCGCAGGTCGGGGAGTTGGTCAAGCAGCTCAAGGCCGACGGCATCGGCATCTTCCTGATCAGCCACGACATCCACGACGTCTTCGAGCTCGCCGACCGGGTCTGCGTGATGAAGAACGGCCAAGTGGTCGGCACCGCGCGCACCACCGATGTCACCCAGGACGAAGTGCTCGGCATGATCATTTTGGGCAAATGTCCGCCCGGCGCCATTCCAGGCCCTGGCGCGCTGAAGATCGCGGCCTAAGCCCAGGCATATAGCCGGCTAATTGCTGGCTGCGTGATGTACCAGCCACGGTGATGATTTGACCGCGCCATTGTGTTGACGCGGAGACTTGCCCATAAGGATCGTAGACCGTCCACGGGCCACATCGTTGATTTGAAGAAGCTCTTTCCGATCGTTGCCTTTGTCGCCGTCGCGCTGATCAGCCTGACGATGGCCGGGTTCGCCTATTTCGCGACGCAGGAGGCGGCGCGGATCAAGTTCGAGGGCACTGCCGACGACGCGCTGAGCCGCATCGAGAGCCGGATCGACCTGCATCTGTCGCTGCTGCGTTCGACGCAGGCGCTGTTCGATGCCCGCAACGGCGACATCACGCGCGGCGAATTCAACGCCTTCTTCACCGCGCTGAACATCGATGACAACTTCGCGGGCCTGCGCGGCATAGGCTTCCTCAGGCTCGCCAAAGCCGGCGACGAGGCCGCGGTCGAACGCGATATCCTGCGCGACCATGGGTCGGCCCACCCGATCTACCCTGCGACGACCCAGCAACGGCGCACGCCGATCGTGCTGTTCGAGCCGCTCGACACGTCCAACCAGTCGATCATCGGATTCGACATGTTCAGCGAGCCGGTGCGGCGCGAGGCGATCGAAAAGGCGATGGCCGACGACCAGCAGCATGCGAGCGGCCTGGTCCAGCTCGGCCAGGGCGCCGGCGTGGCGCAGACGTTCACGGGTTTCCTGG
>NZ_RZSA01000773.1:0-3282 GCF_003998075.1 Mesorhizobium sp. M2A.F.Ca.ET.037.01.1.1
GTGCAGCGGCAGATGTTGCCGCTGCACGGGCTACCACAACATCGTGAAGGCGATCCTCGCCGCATCGCAAGCGATGGCGAAGGGCGCCAAGGGCAAGGCGAAGCAGGCAGCGTGAGGATCGAGCGAGTAGCGAATAGTGAGTAGCGAATAGTCGGTATTTTTTCGGCCGCTCTGCGCTCCACCAATTCACTACTCGCTATTCGCTACTCACTACTCGCTATTTTCGGGAGGAATTTCCTAATGGGTATCGAAGGCGTCGGCGCCCGCGTGGCGCGCAAGGAAGACAAGAGGTTCATCACCGGCGGCGGCCGCTATGTCGACGACATGGTGGTTCCCGGCATGAAGCATGCCGTGTTCGTGCGCAGCCCGCACGCGCATGCGCAGATCAAGAAGATCGACGTGAAGAAGGCGCAAGCGATGCCAGGCGTCGTCGGCGTGCTCACCGGCAAGGAGCTCAAGGCCGACGGCATCGGCAATCTGATCTGCGGCTGGATGATCCACTCCAAGGACGGCACGCCGATGAAGATGGGCGCCTGGTCGCCGCTTGCGGTCGATAAGGTGCGCTATGTCGGTGACGCCGTCGTCATCGTCGTCGCCGACACCAAGGGCCAGGCGCGCGACGCGGCGGAAGCGGTCGAGATCACCTACAAGGAACTGAAGGCGGTGGTCGAGGCGACCAAGGCCATCCAGCCCGGCGCACCGCAGGTCCATGCCGAAGCGGAGAACAACCTGATCTTCGACTGGGAGCTCGGCGACGGCAAGGCGACCGACGCGGCGATCAAGTCGGCGGCCCATGTCACGCGCATGAAAATCGTGAACAACAGGCTGGTGCCGAATGCGATGGAGCCGCGCGCGGCCCTCGGGCATTACGACAAGGCGGAGGACCACTATACCTGCTGGACGACGTCGCAGAACCCGCATGTCGCGCGGCTGGTGATGAGCGCCTTCTACAACGTCGCGCCGGAAAACAAGCTGCGGGTGATCGCACCCGATGTCGGCGGCGGCTTCGGCTCCAAGATCTACATCTATCCGGAAGAGATCGTTTGCCTGTGGGCATCGAAGAAGACCGGCGTCCCGGTCAAATGGGTGGCCGACCGCACCGAGAGCTTCCTGGCGGACGCGCATGGCCGCGACCATGTCTCGACGGTGGAGATGGCCTTCGACAAGGACAACCGCATCACCGCCCTGAAGGTCGACACGATAGCCAATCTCGGCGCCTACATGTCGCTGTTCTCGTCCTGCGTGCCGACCTATCTCTATGCCACGCTCTTGTCGGGCCAGTACAACATCCCGGCGATCCACGCCAATGTGCGTGCTGTCTACACCAATACCGCGCCCGTCGATGCCTATCGCGGGGCAGGGCGGCCGGAGGCCACCTACGTGCTCGAGCGGATGATGGAAACCGCCGCGCGCGAGCTTGGTGTGTCGCCGGCGGAACTCAGGCGCCGGAACTTCATCACGTCCTTCCCGCATCAGACGCCGGTGATCATGGCCTATGACGCGGGCGATTATAACGCATCGCTCGATGCGGCGATGAAGGCCGCCGACTATGCCGGCTTCACCAGGCGCAAGGCGGATGCGGCCAAGCAGGGCAAGCTGCGCGGCATCGGCATGAGCTGCTACATCGAGGCCTGCGGCCTGGCGCCATCATCGGCGGTCGGCTCGCTCGGCGCCGGCGTCGGCCTCTGGGAATCGGCGGAGGTACGGGGCAATGCCGTCGGCACGATCGAGGTGCTCACCGGCTCGCACAGCCACGGCCAGGGCCATGAAACGACCTTCGCGCAACTGGTCACCCAGCGCTTCGGCGTGCCGATCGACTCGGTCTCGATCGTGCATGGCGACACCGACAAGGTGCAGATGGGCATGGGCACTTACGGCTCGCGTTCCGGCGCCGTCGGCATGTCGGCCATCGTCAAGGCGCTCGACAAGGTCGAGGCCAAGGCCAAGAAGATCGCCGCGCACCTGCTGGAAGCGGACGAGGGCGACATCGTCATCGAGAATGGCGAGGTCAAGGTCGCTGGCACCGACAAGAGCCTGCCCTGGTTCCAGGTGGCGCTTGCCTCCTACACCGCCCATAATTTGCCGGCGGGCATGGAGCCGGGCTTGAAGGAAACGGCCTTCTACGATCCGTCCAACTTCACCTTCCCGGCCGGCTGCTACATCTGCGAGGTTGAGATCGATCCGGAGACCGGGTTGACCGAAATCATCCAGTTCGTCGCGGCCGACGATTTCGGCAACATCATCAATCCGATGATCGTCGAAGGGCAGGTGCATGGCGGCATCGCGCAAGGCGTCGGCCAGGCGTTGCTGGAGGGCGCACATTACGACGGCAGCGGGCAGCTTCTGACGGCAAGCTACATGGATTACACCATGCCGCGAGCGGACGACCTGCCGTCCTTCAAGGTCTCCACCTCGAACACGCCATGCCCGGGCAATCCGCTCGGCGTCAAGGGCTGTGGCGAGGCCGGCGCCATCGGCTCTCCGCCGGCGGTCATCAACGCCATCACCGATGCGCTGGGCGTCGACGACATTCCCATGCCGGCATCGCCCGCGACGGTGTGGGCTACCATCCGCGCGACGAAGCACTGAGGAGGAACGAGCATGTATTCGGTCAATTACCATCGCGCTTCTTCCGTCGCTGACGCCGCCAAGCTGCTGAAGAACGGCGACGCCAAGCTGCTCTCCGGCGGCATGACGCTGATCCCGGCCATGAAGACGCGGCTCGCGGCGCCTTCCGACCTTGTCGATGTCTCGCGGCTGAAGGACCTGCAGGGCGTCAAGTTGTCCGGCAAGACGGTCACCATCGGGGCCGCGACGACGCATTACGACGTCTCAACCGACGAGAAGCTGAAGAAGGTGTGCCCGGCGCTTGCGCATATGGCATCGCTGATCGGCGATCCGGCGGTGCGCTACAAAGGCACGATCGGCGGCTCGATCGCCAACAACGACCCGGCGGCCGACTATCCGGCGGCTTTGCTGGCGCTGGGCGCGACGATCATCACCAACAAGCGCGAGATCGCGGCGGACAAATTCTTCAAGGGCCTGTTCGAGACGGCGCTGAAGGAAGGCGAGATCGTCACCGCGGTGAGCTTCACCGCGCCGGCCAAGGCGGCCTACCAGAAGTTCCGCAACCCGGCTTCGCGCTACGCCATCGTCGGCGTGTTCGTGAGCAAGGGCAAGGACGGGGTGAGAGCCGCCGTCACCGGCGCCGGCGAGGACGGCGTCTTCCGCTTGAAGGAGGTCGAGGCCGCCCTGGCGAAGAGCTTCGACGCCGCCGCGCTC
>NZ_RZSA01000774.1:0-3281 GCF_003998075.1 Mesorhizobium sp. M2A.F.Ca.ET.037.01.1.1
GCTCGGCCCCGATCAGATCATTTCGTCGAATGCCTATGGCGTTGCCGCCGCCGCCCAGTCGGTTGGCGCACGCGCACTCGATCTCGGCATCGCCGCCGACCGCAAGGAGGCGATCGCCGCGCTGGTCAGGAGAGCGGTCCAGGCGGGCCCGGATGTCATCGTCACGCTGGGCGGTGCCTCGGTCGGCGATCACGACCTGATCCATGACGTGCTGACCAGCGAGGGCATGCGGCTCGACTTCTGGAAGATCGCCATGCGCCCCGGCAAACCGTTGATGTTCGGCCGGCTTGGCAATGTCCGCTGCATCGGCCTGCCAGGCAATCCGGTGGCCAGCATCGTCTGCTCGCAGCTCTTCCTGAAGCCGCTGCTTGCCCGGCTCGGCGGCCGCAATTTCAGGCAGGACGTGCGAACGGCCAGGCTGGGCGCCGCGATGCCGGCTAACGATCTCAGGCAGGACTATGTTCGCGCCGTGGTGCGCGAGGACGCCGGCACCCTGGTCGCGACGCCGTTCGGCATCCAGGACTCCTCGATGCTCAGGATGCTCGCCGACGCCAACGGCCTGATCATGCGCGAGCCCTTTGCGCTGGCTGCGGAGGTTGGCGCCGAATGCAGCGTGCTTATGCTGCGCTAATGCGTCGATGCAATCGATCCGCTAACATGTCGACGCAGTCGATGTGATACGTCTCTATTCTTCGACCAGCGTTCGGGTCAGGGGATGGTCCGGATCTGCGAGACCATCGACGACGTTGAAATGATGCCGATCCGGCTCGACAACTGACTGGGTAGCGGCGCCAAGCCCCCTCCAGATGTTGGCGAGCAATACGCTCTGGCGCAGGAATTCCGAGCGCTCGCCGCCGCCGACCCAACAGGTGATGCGGGTTCCTTGCACGGGCCGCAGCAGCGCCGGGCTTTCGCTAAACGCTTCCCGTTCGTCGATGTTCAGCGTCTCGTTCAAAGCCGTGAACATCAACGACCGAAGGTCGTGCAGGCCTGAAATCGAAACGACCTTGCGTATGCGTTGCGCCACCATGGCGCCCAGCGGCGAAGTCGTCGTCGCCATCCGGCTGGCGAGATGTCCGCCGGCCGAATGTCCGGTCAGCATCAGCGGTCCCTCGACCATGGCCGCCGCTTTGCCGATCGCGGCCGCGACTTCATTGACGATGCCGCCGATCCTGGTTCGCGGGCACAGCGTATAGGAAGGCATGACGACGGCAAAGCCGCGGCCGACAGCGCCGGCGGCCAGATGCGACCAGGATGTCTTGTCCGATTCCATCCAGTAGCCGCCATGGATGAACACGACGAGCCCCTTCGGCGCGGCAGGCGGGAGGAAGAGATCGAACCGGCTGCGCGGCGCCTCGCCATAGACGATGTCGAGCCGCGCCCTGCCCTGCGCCAACAGCTTTTCGCGAAATGCCTGAGCTGGGCCGTCCCAGGCCGCCGGCCAGCGGTCGCCGCCAGCGATGTTCGCGCCGTTGGCGTAGGCGTCATCCCAGTCGACAATGCGGAGTCCCAGCACCGGCCCCTCCTGCGATCTGATCGATTTCGAGTTGTCTTTGTTCGGCATGCCATTCGAAGTCAGGTGACGGCCTCCTTGATCGCATAGCGCGCCTCCTGCCAGGCGCTCGTGCGCAGGATGTCTTCCAGCACCTCGACGGCGGCCCAGACATCCCGGTAGCCGACATAGAGTGGCGTGAAGCCGAAGCGAACGGTCGACGGCGCGCGGAAATCGCCGATCACGCCGCGCTCGATCAAGGCGCGCATCACCTGGTAGCCATGTGGATGGGCGAACGACACCTGGCTGCCGCGCTCGGCGCCGTTGCGCGGGCTTTCTAGCTCGAGACCGAACGCGCCGCATCGAGCTTCGACAAGGCGGATGAACAGATCCGTCAGCGCGACGCTCTTCTCGCGCACGGCAGTCATGTCGACTTCGTCCCAGAGATCCAGCGAACCTTTCAGCGCCCGCATCGACAGCATCGGCTGCGTTCCGCACAGGAATCGCCGGATGCCCGTGCCGGCGGCATAACCCTGCTCGAACGCGAACGGTCGGGCATGGCCCCACCAGCCGCTGAGCGGCTGGCTGATGTCGTGATGATGGCGGGTGGCGGCATAGATGAAGGCAGGCGCGCCCGGTCCGCCATTGAGATATTTGTAGGTGCAGCCGATCGCGAAATCGGCATTCGAGCCGTCGAGATCCACCGGCAGGGCGCCGGCCGTGTGGCAGAGGTCCCAGACGATCAGCGCGCCGGCGTCATGGGCCTTGCGGGTCAGGGCCGCCATATCGCGCAACCGGCCGGACTTGTAATTGACGTGGTTGACCAGGATGACCGCGACACGGTCGTCGATCAGTTCCTCGATCGTCGGCGCATCGACGCCCTCGAGCCGCAGCACCGCGCCGGGCCGCGTCGAGGACACCCCCTCCGCCATGTAGAGGTCGGTCGGAAAGCTGTCGCCTTCGGCAACGATCACCGAGCGGTCGGGTCGCATCGCGAGCGCCGCATGCAGGACCTTGTAGATGTTGATCGAGGTGGTGTCGCATACCACCGTCTGGCCAGGCGCGGCGCCGATCAGACGCCCGAGCCGGTCGCCCAGCTGGACAGGCATGTCGAACCAGCCGGCGGTGTTCCAGGCACGGATGATATCCTGCGCCCATTCCTGCTTCGCGGCCGTCTCGATCTCGTTGAAGACATTGATCGAAGCGGCGCCCAGTGAATTGCCATCAAGGTATATCACCCCTTCCGGCAGAACAAAGCGATCGCGCAAGGGGCGCAGCGGGTCCGCAGCGTCCATCGCCTCGACCTCGGCAAGATCGGGAATTCCCCTCATGTGCTACCGCCTCCATTTCGACCCAGGCCGCTACATCCCTCCGGCGACCAAGGCGGTTGTCCCATCACCGTCCGCAACCCGGCAAGAACCTTCTGTCCTATATTAGCTGGTCCATAGACGGCAAAGGCTGAGGATCGGAATCGTCGCCAAGGTTGGCATTTTGAGTTCGTTTCGTTCACGTTACGGTACATGGTTGGGTCAGCTGACTGGATCCCTTCAGCACCTCCGCGACGATGTCGCCTCTCAATTTCAGCATAAGGAGAATTGCAAAATCGAGCGGAATCAATGACACAGCCCAACCGGTGGCGGCCAGGCACCGTCGGATGCAACATTCTTTCGCCCGCCTTAAGAAATTCATTAAACTTTAAACGGTTGCGGAACACAACTGGAACAGATAGTGTTTGTTCTGGGTTTGTTTTTCTGATTCTGGTTTCGGAACCCGTGGGGGCCGCCAATGC
>NZ_RZSA01000775.1:0-3280 GCF_003998075.1 Mesorhizobium sp. M2A.F.Ca.ET.037.01.1.1
GTTCTCAAGGCCGACGCCGGCCTCGGAGCTGTTGCCAAGGATCCTCGAAGAGATCGAGGCCGGCGGGTCGCAGTTCTCGGCCACGGCCAGCTATTTCCGGCTTGGCGGATAGCATGAACGCCGATGGACCCTCGCACCTTGCGTTCTTTGCAACAGCCCCCGCCACGCAAGCTGCGTAGCTTGCTGTTTCCGGGCCGCATGACGCTTGCCGCTTTGCTCGGCGCGGCGCTGTTCTCGATGCTTTCGCCCGGCAAGGCGCATGCCGAATTCACCGTCTGCAACCAGACGCTCGACGTCGTCAATCTCGCGGTCGGACAGAAGGTCGACAATGCCGACCAGACGGACGGCTGGTGGACGATCGGCGCCAACCAGTGCGTCAATGTCATCCGCGAGGAGCTGACCAACCGCTACATCTATCTCTACGCCACGGACGTCTTCGGCCACGCGATCCTCAACGGGTCGACCGAGATGTGCATCGACCGGAGGCGCTTCTCGATCCGCGGCATCGAGGAGTGCTGGCAGCGCGGCCATATCGCGGCGCGCTTCGTCGAGGTCGATACGCTCGAACAGGTGCGCTGGACCTATTTCCTGACCGGAAACAGCCCGTGACGCACTCGATCGACACGAGCTTCAAACAGAAGAAGCAGGCGCGCCTGGCCGAGCGCCGGCGCAAGCTCTGGCGCCGGGCCCTTGCCGGCCTTGCCTCGCTCGCCGTCGTTGCCGTCGCCACCGGCTTCTATCTGACCAAGGACTATTGGTCGTTCGGCGACGAGGACGAGGAGCTGCATCCGGTCGAGGGCATGGAAGACGTGCCGCCCGACGCCTCAGTCTATGTGCCGGCGATCATCGATCTGGCCGGCGATCCGATGTGGATCACATTGGCGCCCGATGCCGACACCGCGACGAAGGGCAAGACCGTGGCGCGCCCGGCTGAGCTCGACAGTTCGGAGGCTTCGCCGCAGATCGAAATCATGTCCGACGTGATGCTGAGCGCCAGCGAAAAGTTCATGACGACGATCCCCTCGACGCAAGAGGATTTCGCCTTCTTCCAGGCGCAGCGGCAGGTCGCTCCCAAGCCTTCGGCAACGGCGCCCGACGACCAGCAACCGGGCCCGCCTGCTCCGGCCGTGGCGCCGGACGATCAACAGGGCGATCCGCAAGGCGACCTGCAGAATGATCTCCAAGCGGCACCGGACGAGAGCGACGCCGGCTCGGCGCCCAAGGCGGACGCCGACGACCCCGAGGCCGGCTGGGGCGAGACCATCGACCAGGGCGAGGCAGCACTCCCCGCCTTCAAGAAAACCGCGATCGAGAACAACACGACCGTCGCGACCGTCACCAGCGAGTATCAGCGCTTCGAGGCCACCGAAGACACGTTCGTGAAGATCCTCAACGACCGCAGCCTGGACAGCGTGGCGCTCGACGCGCATTTCTCCGCCGATGACGCCAAGCTTGCGGGCGAGGCGCTGAAGGCCCTCTTCAACCGCGACGGGCTGGAGGCCGGCTTTGTGGTGGCCATGCGCGGGTTCCGGCCGAACCGCGAGACGACGACCATGTCGCTGATGCAGGTCTCCATCTATGCCAAGAACGTCTATGTCGGCACGCTGACACGCAATGCGGCCGGCGCCTTCGTGTCGGGCGTCGACCCCTGGGTCCGCGAGGATCTGTTCAACTATTCCGGCACCTCCGACCAGGGTGGGCCCAAGCGGCAGTACCGCCTGCTCGACGCGATCTATTCGACGGCGGCGCGCAACAAGGTGCCGACCAGCGTCATCGGCGAGGCGATCATGTATCTGTCGCGCGGGCAGGACCTCGACGCCTTCGCCAGCGAGGACCAGCGCCTGGTGCTGATCTATTCGCAGACGCCGCGCGGCCAAAGCGAGATCTCGGGACGGGTGCTCTATGTCGGCGTCCAGGGCGCGGACAGGAGCCTCGACTGTTTCGTTTTCCAGCAGAGCGACGGCCAATATGCCTGCGTGACCGGCAACGATCAGGTGCGCTCGCTGACCGTCACCAACGGCATGGTCACGCCGGTCGCCGGGGTGATGACCTCGACCTTCGGCCCGCGCAAGCATCCGATCCTGGGCACAGTTCGCATCCACAAGGGCGTCGACTGGGCGGCGCCGGTCGGCACGCCGATCATGGCCGCCTTCGACGGCGAGATCTCCTTCCAAGGCGATGGCGGCGGCTATGGCAATCTGGTGAAGATCACGCATGCCAATGGCCGCGAGACGCGTTACGCGCATATGCAGAAATTCGCCATCGCCAGCGGCGTCGGCACCAAGGTGAAGGCCGGCGATGTCATCGGCTATATCGGCACCACCGGGCTTTCGACCGGCCCGCATCTGCATTTCGAGCTCTACCAGAACGGCGAGGCGATCGACCCGCTGGGGACGGTCACCACGGTGGCCACCGCCGTTGCCGTCAGCTCCGGCGGTTCCGGCGATACCGCGGTCGAAACGCTGACCGACCGGATCGTGCATGTCGAAAGCGGCGGCAGCGCACGCGCCAAGAACCCGCTTTCCTCGGCGACCGGCGCCGGCCAGTTCATCTCCAAGACCTGGATCCGGATGATGAACACCTATCGGCCCGACCTTGCCCGCTCGCTGTCGACCGCCGACCTGCTCGCGCTTCGCTACGACGCCACGCTGTCGCGCGAAATGGTGCGCAACCTGGCGCGCGAGGGCGAGGCCTATCTGCGCGCGCGCGGCCACCAGATCACCGCCGGCCGCCTCTATCTGTGCCATTTCCTCGGCATGGAAGGCGCGGCCCAGGTTCTGGCGGCGCCCGGCTCGAGCCAGCTGAGCGCGGTGCTCGGGTCGGCCGTCATCCAAGCCAACCCGTTCCTCACCGGCAAGACCGCGAGCTACGTCGTGGACTGGGCCGAGCGGAAGATGGGGCAGAGAGTGCCGCGCGTGGCGACCGACCAGGGCCAGCCGACGACGACCACGACCGAGGTGCGGCAGACGTCACCGGAATTCGAGAAATACAAGCAGGCGATCACCGCGCTGATAGGCTCGATCCAGGAGACGCTGGAGCCCGGTTAGGTCCTTGACGACACAGTGATCTTGAAAGATTGCAGGCTTGTTGGACGAGGCTATCAACGTCCGTTTGGAATAGTCAGCGCAAACGCTGGTGGTGAGCTGAAGGCGCATGAACCTCGTCATTCCAGGGCGGAGCAAGGAGCGAAGCGACGCGCGCAGACCCTGGAATCCATGCCGTTACCTGGACCGAAGTGTGCAACGGTGCAGAATTCTGGACCGCCGCAGCGCTTCCAAGT
>NZ_RZSA01000776.1:0-3268 GCF_003998075.1 Mesorhizobium sp. M2A.F.Ca.ET.037.01.1.1
ATCGAGCCGCCGCCGGCGCCGACCGTATGCACCGCCACCATCGGCACGTGGATCGGCATCGCATATTCGATCTCGATCTCGTTCGACACCGCGGGCTCGGCGTTGCGGATCAGCGCCACGTCGGTCGAGGTGCCGCCCATGTCGTAGGTGACGAGGTTCTCGAAGCCGGCGCGCTTGCCCGTATAGGCGGCGGCGATGACGCCGGAAGCCGGGCCGGACATCACGGTCTTGGCCGATTCCAGCGTGACGAAGCGGGCCGAGATCATGCCGCCATTGCCGTTCATGATCAGGAAGTCGCGGGCATAGCCCTTCGCGCCAAGCTCCTTGCGCAGCCGCTCGACATAACGCTCCAGGATCGGCTGCACCGAGGCGTTGACGGCGGCCGTCACGCCTCGCTCGAACTCGCGCGCTTCCGAAAGCAGCGCATGCCCGGTGGTGATGTGGCCGTTCGGCCAAAGCTCCGCCGCGATTTCGGCGGCGCGCCGCTCATGCGCCGGGTTGGCGTAGGAGTGCAGGAAGTGGATGACGAGCGACTCGCAGCCGGCGTCGAGCAGCTTCTTCACCGCATCGCGCATCTCGGCTTCGTCGAGTTGAATGCGCACCGCGCCCGAAGCCTCGATCCGCTCCGACACTTCGAGCCGAAGGTCGCGGGGAATGACGGGGACAAAAGTGCCGGTCATGCCATAGGCCTGCGGCCTGGTGCGGCGGCCAAGCTCGATCACGTCGCGAAAGCCGCGCGTGGTGATCATGCCGGTCCGCGCCAGGCGGCGTTCCAGCACGGCGTTGGTGGTGGTCGTCGTGCCATGCACGATGAGGTCGATGCCGTCGATCGGAAAGCCGGTGGCGCCAAGGGCGGCGACCACGCCGAAGGCCTGGTTTTCGACAGTCGTCGGGGTCTTGGCGATATGGACCTTGCCGCCCGCCTTGCCGTCGATCAAAAGCAGGTCGGTGAAGGTTCCGCCGACGTCGATGCCTGCTACGACGCTTCCCGCGGACGCCGAAAAATTCTCAATCATTGCCGAAACCCGAAATAGCAGGACTACGGATATGCCTTGGTTTGGAAAGGCATTTTACGTCGCCATCTTGACCTCGAGATCATTTGTATACTAATAAGTTTCGGACACAAGAGCTTACCGCTTGGCAATGTGCAGCGGGCACGTCGGAACCTGACCGTTCGGACGCGCAGGAGAAAGTTTGGCGCCCAGTGCGTTTGTCTGGGCCGGAAAGTTGGGTTTGATGAACACATCCGCGTTGAACACCGCCGGCGCAAGGCCGCTGCAGTTCCCGATCCCGGCCAATGTCTACGCCGAGACCGTGGTGTCGGTGAAGCATTACACCGACCGGCTGTTCTCCTTCCGCATCACCCGCCCGCAGTCGCTGCGTTTCCGCTCCGGCGAGTTCGTCATGATCGGCCTGCCCAATGCCGAGAAGCCGATCTTCCGCGCCTACTCGGTCGCCAGCCCCGCCTGGGACGACGAGCTGGAATTCTTCTCGATCAAGGTCCCGGACGGCCCGCTTACCTCCGAGCTGCAGAAGATCCAGGTCGGCGACACCGTCATCATGCGCCAGAAGGCGACCGGCACGCTGGTGCTCGACGCGCTGACGCCCGCCAAGCGGGTGTTCATGATCTCGACCGGCACCGGCATCGCGCCTTTCGCCAGCCTGCTGCGCGATCCCGACACCTATGAGAAGTTCGACCAGGTGATCCTTACCCACACCTGCCGCGACATTGCCGAGCTCACTTACGGCCAGGAACTGGTGGCGGCGCTCGAAAGCGATCCTCTGATCGGCGAGCTGACCGCCGGCCGCGTCACGCTCTACAATTCGACGACGCGCGAGGAATCGGCGCGCATGGGCCGCATCACCGCGCTGATCGGCTCCGGAAAATTCTATTCCGATCTCGGCATCGACAAGCTCAATCCCGAGACCGATCGCATCATGATCTGCGGCTCGATGCACATGCTGAAGGACGTCAAGGAACTCGCCGAAAGCCTCGACTTCCAGGAGGGCTCCTTGAGCCATCCGGCCAGCTTCGTCGTCGAGCGCGCCTTCGTCGGCTGAGGCGCCTCAATTTGACCATACGGTCAAAAATCTACTGCCTCGACGGCCTTTTTCCGCTATGAGCCTTTGAAAGACTCGTGAAGCATCGCTTCACGGGCTATCCTTCGGCGTAAGCAGCTGAATGAAAGGGCAGGAGATGAGCACGATCCGCGAAGCAGGTGCGGGAGCTTCCAAGGTGATGCCGCTGCCGGCGCGTGCCGCCGCCAACACGCCGCTGCCGCTGGAACATGGCATTGCCCGCAATCCCGGCATGAAGCTCGATCTCGGCTTCCTGGAATCGGTGCGCAGCGTCAACCGTTCGGCGCTGGAGCGCCGTGTCGCGACGCTGACCAAGCGGCGCTCGATCAAGGCCGACAACCAGGCCGCCTGGCTGCTGCGGGCCATCGCCTGCATGGACCTCACCACGCTGAATTCCAATGACACGGACGAGCGCGTGCGCCGGCTCTGCGCCAAGGCGATCAATCCGCTGCGCCGCGACATCGTCGAGGGTCTCGGCATCTCGGGCGAAACCATCCGTCCGGCGGCGGTCTGCGTCTATCATCCCTTTGTCGCCACCGCGGTCGACGCTGTGCGCGGCACCGGCATCCATGTCGCCGCCGTCTCCACCGCCTTCCCGCACGGCCTTGCGCCGCTGTCGACCCGCCTGCAGGAGATCGAGGCTTCGGTGAAGGACGGCGCCGACGAGATCGACGTCGTCATTCCGCGCGGCCTGGTCTACGGCGCCAAATGGCGCGAGCTGTTCAACGAGATCGTCGCCATGCGCACGGCCTGCGGCGATGCGCATCTGAAAGTCATCCTCGGCACCGGCGATCTCGCCACTTTGCGTAATGTCATGCTTGCCTCCATGGTCGCGATGATGGCGGGCGCGGATTTCATCAAGACCTCGACCGGCAAGGAGAGCGTCAACGCCACGCTCCCCGTCGGCCTCACCATGGTGCGCGCCATCCGCGCCTATTTCGAGGAGACCGGTTATCTCATCGGCTTCAAGCCGGCCGGCGGCATTTCCACCGCCAAGGTCGCGCTCGATTGGCTGGTGCTGATGAAGGAAGAGCTCGGCCGGCCGTGGCTGGAGCCGGACCTGTTCCGCTTCGGCGCGTCGAGCCTGCTCACCGACATCGAACGCCAGCTCGAGCATCATTTGACGGGCCATTACTCGGCCAACCATCGCCACGCGATGGCCTAGGCTCCCACCCTCCCCCTTGGGGGG
>NZ_RZSA01000777.1:0-3263 GCF_003998075.1 Mesorhizobium sp. M2A.F.Ca.ET.037.01.1.1
GTTACAGGAGTGGGCTGATGCCGTGACTGGCTACAAGTTTCGCCGGTCTTGGTTAAAGAGGTCTCAACGAGATCGGTTTCGAGAGCATGACCCCGAGAAGTGGGAATCGGCTTTCGGAAACGATCATGCTCCAAAAAAGAGCAGGATCAGGATGACGATTCAACGAGACGTCAACCTGATCTAGCAAGCTTCGGGGATAAAATGGCAGGCAAAAAACGGCCCCTCGTCGTCATCACGCGCAAGCTGCCCGACCCTGTCGAGACCCGCATGCGCGAGCTGTTCGACGCAAGGCTGAATGTCGAGGACCGGCCGATGACCCAGCCGGAGCTGGTCGCGGCGATCAAGGAAGCCGACGTGCTGGTTCCCACCATCACCGACCACATCGACGCGGCGCTGATCGCCCAGGCTGGCGAAAACCTGAAGCTGATCGCCAATTTCGGCAACGGCGTCGACAAGATCGACGTCTCGGCGGCCGCCAAGAAAGGCATCACCGTCACCAACACGCCGAATGTGCTCACCGAAGACACCGCCGACATGACCATGGCGCTGATGCTCGCCGTGCCGCGCAGGCTCGCCGAAGGCGCCAATGTGCTGACAGGCGAGAAGAAATGGGCCGGCTGGTCGCCGACCTGGATGCTCGGCCGGCGCATCTGGGGCAAACGTCTTGGCATCGTCGGCATGGGCCGCATCGGCACGGCCGTCGCCAGGCGGGCCAAGGCCTTCGGCCTGTCGATCCACTATCACAACCGGCACCGCGTGCTGCCGGCGGTCGAGGAGGAGCTGGAGGCAACCTATTGGGAAAGCCTCGACCAGATGCTGGCCCGCATGGACATCATCTCGGTCAATTGTCCCTCGACGCCGGCGACGTTCCACCTTTTGTCCGGCCGCCGGCTGGCGCTGATGCAGCCTTCGGCTTACCTGGTCAACACGGCGCGCGGCGACATCATCGACGAGGAAGCGCTGATCAAGCTGATCCATGACGGCAAGATCGCCGGCGCCGGCCTCGACGTCTATGAGCACGAGCCGGCGCTGAACACCAAGCTGTTGAAGCTTGCCGCCAAGGGCAAGGTGGTGCTTCTGCCGCATATGGGATCGGCCACGCTCGAGGGCCGCATCGACATGGGCGAGAAGGTGATCATCAACATCCGCGCCTTCTTCGACGGCCACCGCCCGCCGGATCGGGTTTTGCCGCTGAGGACCTGAGGGCTTAAACGGCCGCGGTAATCGCACCGTCCGCGCCGACGGCTACCGCGCCTCCGCGGTAGGCATCGAACGCGCCGCGGTCGAGCCGCACCGCGATCGGCGTCTGCCAGCCCATTTCCCGGGCGACTATCAGGCCGAGCAGCAGGATGGCGTCCGGCTCTTGCAGCACCAGGGCCACCGGCGCGCGGCCGTTGTGGACCAGTTCCATCAGCACTGCCGAAGCCGATGACGAGCCGATCGTGCCCGGCAGGAACAGCACGCGGCCGGCAATGACTTCGCCATGCTGCGGGTGGCGGACATCGGCGATGCGGCCTGTCTTCGGGTCGACGCCGCCCCAGAAGCTGATCGGCGCCGTCAGCACCAGCGCCTCGCCTTCGCCGGCCTTGCCCGGCACCAGGATTTCGGCTGCTGAGTTCATGCGCCGACATCCGTGAAGACCGGCTTGCCGAGGACCGCGCTTTCGACGCAATCGGCGAGCGAGGCGTAGAGCACCGCATATCCGGTGTTGCCCGGCGCGTAATGCGCGAACTTGCCCGAATTGGTCATCAGCACGCCGTTGCCGATGTCTGGCATGATCGGCGTCACCACCACGCATGTATCGGCGACGATGACGACGCCGCTGGCCTCGAGCCTCTTTCGCCGACCGTCCTTTTCCAGCAAGGCAAGCGCGTGACGGCCGGTGCACGCATAGATCGGCACCGCGAGCCGCCGCCCGCCGATCAGCCGCTCCAGGCTGTCGAACTCGGCGTTCGAAAGATGCGGGCTGCCGATCGCCACCGCATCGATGGCTTTAGGCGCTGCCGCGGTCGACAGGCCCGCGCGGGCCTTGGCAACCATCTCAGGCGTCACGCGGATCACCGCTTCCGGTTCCGGCCCGGCCAGGATGCTTGCGACGTCGGGAGCCTCGGGCGTCACGCCGGCGATGTGGAACAGGCCGACGGCGCCGGACGATGCGGCCGCAGCGCCGAAGGCTTTCAGCGCGTCTTCGCCGGGATGACTGGCCACGTCGGTGACGACACCGATTGCGTTGCCGACCTCACGGCCGTAGAGGCTGCCCAGGACAGGCCAGGCGATCTCCGAGGCAAGGAAGGAGGGCGACAGGCCCGAGACGTCGAATACCAGCCGCGCCAGGCGGTTTTCAGGCCGATGCATGCCGTAATCCGGCGCGCGGCCGGTGATGGCGCAGGCAATGTCGAGGAAATCGCCGTAGCGGTTGGTGCGCGCGCCCAGCACAGAGTTGCAGAAGACGACCGCGTTGGACTCGCCCCAGGCCACGTCGCTGCCGAGTGCTGGCCTGTGCCCGGCCTGATAGGGCGCGCAGGTCCAGCTCTGCTCGCAGCCGAGCTTGCGATAGGCCTCCATCATCCGCCGCGCCATGCCGCGCTGCGGCTCTTCCAGGCGGATGCGCGAGCAGCCCATCAGGTCGAGCGCTCCGACATTGAGCGTCGAGCGTACCGCGACCTTCGCGCCGCCTTCGACCAGCTTTTCGGCGAACAGCGTGCCGGAATCGCCGTGATAGAGCGCCCCGTCGATATGCGCGGACGCGATCGGGATCAGCCGTGGCGCGCCGAGCAGCTTGGCGCTTTCGGCGACGATGCGCATCGCCATGCCCGCGCCGTCCTGCCGGGCGGCGATCGCCTGTTCTTCCGGGCTGAGGGCCAGGCTCAAGGCAGCACCTTGCGCATGGTGATGGAGGTCGACCTGTCATAGCCCGCATGCGCCGTGCGCCCGGTCTCGCGAAAGCCGAGCCGGGCGAAGGCTGCGTGGTTTGCGGTCAGCTCGATGCGGCTCTGCAGCTCGATCGCATCCTTGCCGCGCGCGCGGGCAAGATCCTCCACCGCTTGCATCAGCCGGGCTCCGAGACCCTGACCCTGAAGCGCTGGCTCGACCGCGAGCTTGCCGACATAGAAATCCCGCGCCCGCTCCAGCGCGAAGACGCAGCCGACGACACGGCCGTTCTCGACGGCCACAAAGCACGTCTCCTTTTTCGCCTTCTCGGCAAGGTTGTCGGCGCTCAGAAGATGCGCCGATGACGGTGGGTCGATGACGCCGTCCATATA
>NZ_RZSA01000778.1:0-3262 GCF_003998075.1 Mesorhizobium sp. M2A.F.Ca.ET.037.01.1.1
GATTTCGTCCAGCACGGCTTCGACGAGTTCCGCCGATTCAGTCCGCGACAGGCCAACCTTCCGATAAACGGCTTCAGCAAGGTCGGCACGCGTCAGTGTCTTTCCCCCCATGCGACCGTCCCATCTGCTCGCAGAAAATGTAAATCGATACAGCCAAAGGCAGAGCCTAAGTAATTGATCCGGCAAGGTCAAGGACCGAACCGGCGCGTTCGGCACTTACCAGCGGAGCAACACCGCGCCCCAGGTGAAGCCTCCACCCATCGCCTCGAGAAGCACCAGATCGCCCTTCTTGATGCGGCCGTCGGCGACGGCCACCGCGAGAGCCAGCGGCACCGAGGCAGCCGAGGTGTTACCGTGTAAATCGACGGTGACCACAACTTTCTCCTCGGCTATCCCGAGCTTCCTGGCGGAAGCGTCAATAATCCGTTTATTGGCCTGATGCGGCACGAACCAGTCGAGGTCCTGCGCCGTTATGCCGGCCTCGCCGAAGGTCGCCTCGATGACATCGGTGATCATGCCGACGGCATGCTTGAACACCTCACGGCCTTCCATCCTGAGATGACCGACGGTTCCCGTCGTCGAAGGCCCGCCATCGACGAAGAGCTTGTCCTTATGCGCGCCATCGGAGCGTAGGCTCGCCGCCAGCACGCCGCGGTCGGTGATCGCGCCGTCTTGGGCTTCGAGAACGAGCGCCCCGGCGCCGTCGCCGAACAGCACGCAGGTCGAGCGGTCGTTCCAGTCGAGGATGCGCGAGAACGTCTCCGAGCCGATCACCAGGACACGCTTGGCCAAGCCGCCACGGATATAAAGGTCGGCGGTGGCGACGGCATAGACGAAGCCAGAGCAGACGGCCTGCATGTCGAAGGCAAAGCCGTGATGCATGCCGAGCCTGTTCTGGATCTCGACGGCGGTCGCCGGGAATGTGTTGTTGGGCGTCGAAGTCGCCAGGATGATGAGGTCGATATCGGCTGGCGTCATGCCCGCGCTGTCGAGCGCTGCGCGCGCCGCCGCCTCGCCCAGCGAGGCCGTCGTCTCGTCATCGGCCGCGACATGACGCTGGCGGATGCCTGTGCGCTGGACGATCCACTCGTCGGAGGTCTCGACCATGCCTTCGAAGTCGGCATTCTTCATAATGCGGCGGGGCAGCGCGGCACCATTGCCGCGCACGACTGATCTGATCAAGGTCCGTTCCTATTCCTCGGCGTCGGCGGAGACGCCGGATTTCCTGTTTGCCTGGGCATTGGGATTGCGCGCATGGAACAGATCGAGGTCGGCCTCGATCCGGTCAAGCAGATTATTGCGCACCATGTCGTAGCCGAGCTCGATCGCCGCAGCGAAGCCATCCGAATCGGCGCCACCATGGCTCTTCACCACGATGCCGTTCAAGCCCAGGAAGACGCCGCCATTGGAGCGGCCGACATCCATCTTCTCGCGCAGCCGGTCGAAGGCGCCCTTGGCGAAGACATAGCCGATCTTGGCCATGAGCGTGCGGCTCATGGCGGCGCGAAGATAGCCGGCGATCTGCCTTGCCGTGCCCTCGGCGGTCTTAAGCGCGATATTGCCGGCAAAGCCCTCGGTGACCACCACGTCGACCGTGCCCTTGCCGATGTCGTCGCCTTCGACGAAGCCGCGGTAATTCATCGAGGCCATGTTGGCCTCGCGCAGCATGCGGCCAGCCTCCTTGACCTCTTCCTGGCCCTTGATCTCCTCGACGCCGACATTGAGCAGGCCGACGCTCGGCCGCTCGATGCCGAACACCGAGCGCGCCATGCCGGTGCCCAGAATGGCGAAATCGATCAGCTGATGCGCGTCGGCACCGATGGTGGCGCCTACATCGAGCACGACGCTTTCGCCGCGCGTCGTCGGCCAGAGCGCCGCGATCGCGGGGCGATCGATGGTGGCCATGGTGCGCAGGCAGAATTTCGACATCGCCATCAGCGCGCCGGTGTTGCCGGCCGAGATGCAGGCCTGCGCGGCGCCGCTCTTCACCGCCTCCACGGCCTTCCACATCGACGACTTCCAGCGGCCGTGGCGCAGAGCCTGGCTCGGCTTGTCGTCCATGCGCACGGCGATCTCGCAATGGACGAACTCGCTCACTTCGGCGAGTTTCGGGAACTTGGCGAGCTCGGGACGCACCACGTCCTCGCGGCCATAGATGACGAAGCGGATGTCAGGGCGGCGGATGACGACCGTCATCAGCGCCGGGATGACCACGCTTGGTCCGTGATCGCCGCCCATGGCATCGATGGAAATCCTGATCACTCGGTGTTTTTCTCACGGTTTGCCTGGCTAGCGGCGGACGCCTGCCAAGGTAAGGGGGCTCGCGAAGGTTCGGCGAAAATAGCGGTTTTGCGCCTGCGCACAACCAACTTTTCCAAAATCCGGACCACTCTCAGGATTTTCCGAGCAACGAACGCAGCTTTTTCTGGAATTCGCTTTCCTCGGCCTGATCGTCGCCGGCGACGTCGAGCGAGGCTCCCGGCTTGCGCGGATAGGGGTCGATCGCCAGGCCGAAGAACTGTTCGGCCAGCGCACCGACGTCGATCGTGTCGCCGGAGAATGTTTCCGGACTGTCCGGTCCATCGGCGTCGAGAATAATCTCGCCGCCGCCCTCGAAGCCCTCGCGTCCAAGCTTCGACTGCTCGGGCAGGAACAGCGCCTCGACCGGCTCGTCTATATGTGCGCTTACCGGCTCCAGGGTGACGATGCAGGCCTGCGTGATGTCGGCCTCGACACGACCGGTAACCTTGACGCCGTTGCGCTTCCACGAAGCAACAAGCAATTCGGCACGGTAGCTTTCGACCGAAAGCAGCTCATATTCGGCTGCAAGTGCTTCGCGCTGGCGCTGATCGGCCTCGACCAGGATCGGCAGGCCCTTTTGCGGCAGCCGCGCGACATTGGCGACAAAGGATACCGGGCTGCGCAATTCAGCGTCTTTCATGCTGGCCTCCTTCAAGCGGCCCCGGCGGCCGGGAATGCGACCGTGCCGGCGGCGATCGATTCGGTCGGCTGCGCGGCGAGCTTCTGGCTGGCATCGCAGACATAATCCGCCAGCAGCGACGCCTGCGGCCAGGGGCCCGCGTCCGGCCTGACATTGCGCGCAAGCGCCGCCGCAAGCGCCGACCGGTCGTTTTCTCGGAGGGCATCATCATAGGCGGTCGTGCGGCCGTAAAACATCCTTGCCAGCTTCTTCATGCGCTTGGGCACGCCGACATCGCTGATTCCAAGTTCGCGCAGCGAATGATCGACATCGAGGAAGAAC
>NZ_RZSA01000779.1:0-3260 GCF_003998075.1 Mesorhizobium sp. M2A.F.Ca.ET.037.01.1.1
CCACGGAGCTGATCGTCGCCGTCGCGCGCATCACCGCCGCCGATCTCAAGAGCCGCTTCGGCATCGCGCGGCCGCGGCTTGCGATCGCCGGGCTCAACCCGCATGCCGGCGAAGGCGGCGCCATGGGCCAGGAGGATGCCGCAATCGTCGCCCCGGCCGTCGAGACGCTGAAGGCGGAAGGCATCGATGCGGTTGGGCCGCTGCCGGCCGACACGATGTTTCATCCACGCGCGCGCGCCACCTATGATGCGGCGCTGTGCATGTATCACGACCAGGCGCTGATTCCGGCCAAGACCTTGGCCTTCGACGAGGCGGTCAATGTGACGCTGGGCCTGCCCTTCATCCGCACCTCGCCGGATCACGGCACCGCCTTCGATATCGCCGGCAGGGGCATTGCCCGCGCCGAGAGCCTGATCGCGGCGCTCAGGCTGGCGCGCCGGCTGGCCGACAGCGATCCAAGCCGCGGCCGCGTGAGGACGCCTTGAACGAGCGCATGACGATCGACGGGTTGCCACCGTTGCGCGCGGTGATCGAGCGGCATGGACTCCAGGCCAAGAAGGCGCTCGGGCAGAATTTCCTGCTCGACCTCAACCTGACAAGCAAGATCGCCCGCGCCGCCGGCGATCTCAGCGAGGCGACCGTGATCGAGGTCGGTCCCGGCCCGGGCGGGCTGACGCGGGCGCTGCTGTTCAACGGCGCGCGGCGCGTGATCGCCATCGAGCGCGACGAGCGCTGCCTCGAAGCGCTGGCTGAGGTTTCCAGCCACTATCCCGGTCGCCTGGAGGTCATTCCCGGCGATGCGCTGAAAACGGATTTTGCCGCGCTTGCCGGTACGGCGAATGGCGGGCCGGTGAAGATCGCCGCCAACCTGCCCTACAATATCGGCACCGAGCTTCTGATCCGCTGGCTGACGGTCAACGACTGGCCGCCCTTCTACCAGTCGATGACGCTGATGTTCCAGCGCGAGGTGGCGGAGCGCATCACGGCGGGTCCAGCCAGCGACGCCTATGGCCGGCTCGGCGTACTGGCCGGCTGGCGCACCGAGGCGAGGATCGCCTTCGACGTGCCGCCGCAGGCTTTCACGCCGCCGCCCAAGGTCACCTCCTCCGTCGTGCATCTGGTGCCGCGCCCGTCTCCCCTGCCCGTCGACGGCAAGAAGCTCGGCCGTGTCACCGAGGCGGCCTTCGGCCAGCGCCGCAAGATGCTGAGGCAAAGCGTGAAGAGCCTGGGCGGCGAGGCTTTGCTGACACGGGCCGGCATCGACCCGACGCGGCGGGCGGAAACGCTGAGCGTGGAAGAGTTTGTCCGGCTGACGAACGCCGTTTGACCGCCGACGCCACCACTGGAACCCACATTCCCGACGATCAAGCCAATGCGCATTTTGCCGCGAGACGGCAGGCGGCGGGTGGCAAGTGAGGGTCGTCTGACTGACCTTTGCGCTTCGCGAGCCGCCACAGGCCGGCGCTGCCCCTCATCCGGCCCTTTGGGCCACCTTCTCCCCGTAAAACGGGGAGAAGGAAAGGCTGCCTACTCCGTCTTCTCGTCCAGCAATCCCGAGATGAAGTCGAACAGGCCAGGCCGCCTGTCGCGGCGCAGACGCTCGGCAGCAACGATGGCGCGGACCTCGGCGAAGGCGCGGTCGAGATCGTCGTTGACGATGACGAAGTCGTATTCTTTCCAATGCTCGATCTCCAGGCGAGCGTTCTTCAGCCTGGTCTCGATGACGGATTCCTGGTCCTCGGCGCGTCGCTTCAGGCGCGCCTTCAATTCCTTCATCGACGGCGGCAGGATGAAGATCGAGACGATGTCGGCGCGCATCTTCTCCTTGAGCTGCTGGGCGCCCTGCCAGTCGATGTCGAACAGCATGTCGCGGCCTTCGGCCAGCGCGATTTCCGCCGGCTCGCGCGGCGTCGCATAGCAATTGCCGTGCACCTCGGCCCATTCGAGCAGCGCGTCGGAATCGCGCAGCCGCTCGAAGTCGCGCATGGAGCGGAAATGATAGTGGACGCCTTCGATCTCCGAACCGCGGCGAGGCCTTGTCGTGACGGAGACCGAAAGCTCGAGGCTTGGATCGCTCTCCAGAAGGTTGCGCGCGATCGTCGACTTGCCGGCGCCCGACGGCGACGACAGCACCAGCATCAATCCGCGGCGGCGGATCCGGGATCCCAGATCCCTGGCAGCCGTCGGTTCCTTGGCAACCATTCCCGTCACTCCAGATTCTGGACCTGTTCGCGAAACTGGTCGACCACCGCCTTGAGCTCCAGCCCGATCGCGGTGACCGCGGCGGCGTTCGACTTGGAGCACAAGGTATTCGATTCGCGATTGAATTCCTGCGCCAGAAAATCGAGCTTGCGGCCGATCGCACCGCCGCCTTTGAGCAGCGTCCGCGCCGAAGCGACATGCGTCTTCAGCCGGTCGATCTCCTCGCGGATGTCGGCCTTGGTGGCGAGGAAGGCCGCCTCCTGATGCAGCCGGACGGCATCGAGATTGGCCGAGGCATCCATCAACAGGCGTACCTGCTCCGTGATGCGCTCGCGGATTGCCGCCGGCTCCCGCGACGGATCGGCTTCGGCCTTCAGCGTCAACGCCTCGATCGCGTCGATATGGCCGGAAAGCAGCGCGCCAAGTGCCGCGCCCTCGCCTTGCCGCGCCTGTTCCAGCCCGGCGAGCGCTGCCTCGAGCGCCGACAGGATCGCGGCGTCAAGAGCGGCGCGCTCCTCCTCGGTCTCCATCGCCTCGGGAATGTCGAGCACGCCGCGCAGCGAGAGCAGGCCGTCGGCGGTGGCGGGCTCGGTGCCGAACTGCTCCTGCAAGCGCTTCGCCAGTCCCGCCAGATCCTTGAGGAACGCCTCGTTAACCACCGGCTGGGCTTGCCTGGCAGCAGCGCGGCCGACGGTCAATGTCGCCTGGAAATTGCCGCGCGCGAAACGCTTCTGAACAGTCTGCCGGACAGAGGTCTCCAGCCGGTCGAAACCCTGCGGCAACCTCAGCCGAACCTCGGCGCTCTTGCCGTTCACCGATTTCACCTCCCAGGCGATCGAGGTGCCCTCGCTCTCGGCGGCGGACCGCGCGAAACCGGTCATGCTTTGCAGGTTCATTGTGCCTGTCATCCCCTGTGGCAGGCCAACGCAAGCGGCCCGGCGCTACACGCCCTAGAGCGTTTCACCGTTTCACGGAAACGGCGAACCACTCTATCTCTTTGTTTTTACGCAATTCCGGACGGAAAACCGCTCACACTTTTCCTGGAATTGCTCTAAAAA
>NZ_RZSA01000077.1:0-11785 GCF_003998075.1 Mesorhizobium sp. M2A.F.Ca.ET.037.01.1.1
TCCTAGGCCTGCGCTGCGTCGCTGCGCTCCTTGCTCCGCCCTAGGATGACGAAGCGAGGTGCGTTCCGGCCAATCGCCGACGTATGCGATCTATGACGCACGCAGCACCCGATCCGCAAAAACGTCCGCGCCATGGCTTCCGCCTCATTCCTTCGGCTCGGCCGGAGGCTTCGCCTCCTCCGCCGGCTTGTAGAGATAGAAAAACTGCCACACCGCATAGCCGGCGAAGCCGAGCGCGATGATGCCCCAGAACGGCGTGCCGGAGGCGAACTCGATCGCCGACCAGATCAGGCAGACCGCGACGACGGCGATGCGTCGCCACAACGGCCGGAAGAAGGGATGCTCATAGTCTTTCATCACGCCAATCCAGGATTTGCCCAAAGCGCAACGGATAAACCGGGCGCTGGACCAGATCCACCGTTCAGGCCGGAAACCCTTGCGTCTCCACCGTGTAGCCGGCGGCTGTCATCACTCGCATCAGCTCCTTGTGGCCGACCTGGGCCATCTTGAGCGGCGGGTTCTTCTTAGGATCCTGTTCGGCTTCCACGACGAACCAGCCTTCATAGCCATAATCGGCGAAACGCTGAACGATGGCGCCGAAATCGAGCGAGCCGTCGCCCGGCACGGTGAAGGCGCCGAGCGCCACGGCATCGAGGAAGGACTGTTTGGAGCGGTCGAGCCCCTCGATCACACCCATGCGCACATCCTTCAGATGGACATGGTTGATGCGCTTGTAATGGTTGTCGATGGCGCGCAGCACATCGCCGCCGGCAAAGGCGAGATGGCCGGCGTCGAGCAAAAGCGGGATGCCTTCGCCGGAGTTGCGCATGAAGGCATCGAGCTCCGGCTCGGTCTCGACCACAGCGGCCATGTGATGGTGGTAGGAAAGCGGCATGCCCTGCTCCGCGCACCATTCGCCGAATTCGGTGACGCGCCGGCCATAGGCCTTCATCTCGTCGTCCGAAAGTTTTGGCTTGGTGGCCAAAGGCTTCGAGCGGTCGCCCTGGATCGAACGGCCGACCTCGCCATAAACGATGCAGGGCGCGTCGACCGCCTTGAACAGGTCGATCATAGGCTGGATGCGGTCCTTGTTCTTCGCCAGGTCCTCGTTGACCAGCGTGCCGGAGAACCAGCCGCCGCAAAGGGTGACGTCGGCCTCCTTCAGGATCGGCAGCATCACCTTGGGATCGTTGGGGAAGCGGCGGCCCATCTCCATGCCGGTGAAGCCGGCCGAGCGCGACTGGCGCAGGCACTCCTCCAGCGACACGTCGTCGCTCAGTTCCACGAGATCGTCGTTCCACCATGCGATGGGAGACATGCCCAGTTTGGCTTTCAAGTCGTCACTCCAATGTCGGTTCGTTCCTACCCTCCCCCTTTGTGGTGAGGGTCGCTGCGAAGCAGCGGGGAGGGGGCAGCGCCGACCCCCACCCGGACCTTCGGTCCGACCTCCCCACAAGGGGGAGGTAGGGGATCTGCGCTGTCAGCTTCAATCTCCGATCTTCTGCATTTGACGCTTTTCTTCGTAGACTTTGCGCGCTGCGTTCACTTCGCGTCGCGCCGAGACCTCCGGCACGGCGACGTCCCACCAGTGGCCGCCGGCCTCGGTCGAAACCAGCGGATCGGTGTCTATGACCAGAACGGTCGTCCTGTCGTTCTTCTTCGCCTTGGCCAGCGCCGTTTCCAGCTCGGCGATCGACGCCACCTTCTCGGCGATGGCACCCATGCTTGCGGCATGCGCGGCGAAATCGACATCGGGCAGCACCTCGTGGCGCGCGTCCTTCAAGAGATTGTTGAAGTTGGCGCCGCCGGTCGCCATCTGCAGCCGGTTGATGCAGCCATAGCCGCGATTGTCGAGCAGCACGATGGTGAGCTTCAGGCCAAGCATCACCGAGGTGGCGATCTCGGAATTCATCATCAGATAGGAGCCGTCGCCGACCATGACGACGACCTCCTGATCAGGCTTGGCCATCTTGGCGCCGAGCCCGCCGGCGATCTCGTAACCCATGGTCGAGAAGCCGTATTCCCCATGATACGAGCCGGGAGCGCCCGCCTGCCAGAGTTTGTGCAGTTCTCCCGGCAGGCCGCCAGACGCATTCAGCAGCGTCACGCCCGAGCCCATGGCGCGCTGCACGGCGCCGATCACCTGCGCATCGGAAGGGTAGGCGGCGTTGGTCGAAGCCGTCACCTTGGCGGCGGCGGCCTGCCACTCCGTCTTGCCCTTCAGTGCATTGTCGGTCCAGGCGGCGGGCGCCGTCCAGCCCTTCAGCGCCGCGGCCAGTTCGGAAAGCCCTTCGCCGGCGTCGGCGACCAGCGGCAGCGCCCAGTGCTTGCCCGCATCAAAGACTTGCGTGTTCAGCCCGATGATGGTGCGGCCGGCATTCTTGAACAGCGCCCAGGAACCGGTCGTGAAATCCTGCAGCCTGGTGCCGACGGCGAGCACGACGTCGGCCTCCTCCGCCAGCCGGTTGGCGGCCGAGGTGCCGGTCACGCCGACCGCCGCCATGTTGAGCGGATGATCGTCAGGCAGCGAGGACTTGCCGCCCTGGGTCTCGCAGACCGGGATGCCGGCGCCCTGCACCAGCTTCGCCAGTTCATCGGAAGCCTGCGAATAGAGCACGCCGCCGCCGGCGATCACCAGCGGCTTCTTCGCCCCTTTCAGCGCCGCGACGGCGGCCGCAAGCTCGTTGCGGTCGGGGCGCAGCCGCCGTGGCGTCCAGATCCGTTCGGCGAACAGGCTTTCCGGATAATCATAGGCCTCGGCCTGCACGTCCTGGCAGAGCGACAGCGTCACCGGGCCGCATTCGGCTGGATCGGTCAGCACCTGCATCGCGCGGTTGAGCGCCGGGATGATCTGCTCCGGCCGCGTGATGCGATCGAAATAGCGCGACACGGGCCGGAAGCAGTCGTTGACGCTCGCCGTGCCGTCGGAGAAATCCTCCGCCTGCTGCAGCACCGGGTCGGGCAGGCGGTTGGCGAACACATCGCCGGGCAGGAACAGGACGGGCAGCCGGTTCACATGCGCCAGCGCCGCCGCGGTCACCATGTTCAGCGCGCCGGGGCCGATCGAAGAGGTCGCGGCCATGAAGCGGCGGCGGAAATTCGCCTTGCCATAGGCGATCGCCGCATGCGCCATCGCCTGCTCGTTATGGGCGCGGAAGGTCGGCAGTTCGTCGCGCACCTGGTAGAGCGCCTCGCCGATGCCGGCGACATTGCCATGGCCGAAGATTGCCCACACGCCGCCGAAGATCGGCACCGTCTTGCCGTCGAGCTCGGTCATTTGCCGGCTGAGAAAGCGGGTCAGTGCCTGCGCCATCGTCAGGCGAACGGTCTTCGTCATTGTCGTTTCCTCCGGCTTTCGTTGACGCCGTTTTCTTATGCTGCCCGTTTCTTATGCTGCTTTACGGCCGCGCGCGGCAAGCCACGCTTCGGTCAACTGTTCGAAACGGGACGCCATGTCGGCGATGGCCTCGTCATCCGACATCCGGCCCGCCAACCATTGTTCGGCGGCGTTGATGAAGATGGTGCGACCGACGGCAAATCCTTTCACGATCGGCGCATTGGCCGTTGCCGCAAAGGCCGCGACCAGCTCGTCCTGCGGCGCTTCCAGCCCCAGCAGCACGACGCCGCGGCACCATGGGTCGTTCCTGACGATCACCTGTTCTATCTTCGCCCAGGCGCCTGCGGAAGCTTGCGGCTCGAGCTTCCACCAGTCGGGCTTGATGCCCAGCGCATAGAGTTCCTCCAGCGCGCGCGGAATGGTGGTGTCGTCGAGCTTGCCATGCTTACCGGCGATGATCTCGACCAGCAGTTCGCGGCCGACTTTCCGCGCCGCCTCGAACAGCGCGCGCAGCTTCTGCTGCTGCTCGACTTTGAGCGTTTCCGGATCGTCCGGGTGATAGAAGCACAGGCATTTGATGCAATGGTCGACCGGCCATTCGGTGAGTTGCGAGCCGATATCCTGCGAGAATTCGAAGCGCAGCGGCCGCGATCCGGGCAGCTCGACCGGACGGCCGAGCCAGGCGAAAGGATGGCGAGCGAATTCGAACATCGCGTCGCGGCCGTATTTCTCGTCGATCAGCATGCCGTAGCCGTCGCGGCCGGCGGCGACTTTTGCCGCCGCCTTGACCGTCAGCACCTTGAAGTCCGGAATGCGCGATTGATCGGCGCCCACCCTGGCCGCGACATCCTCCAGCTGCACGCGATGGTCGCAGGCCAGCGCCATCAGCGAAGGAATGTCGCGCCTGCGTGTCGTTGCCCAATGGATGTGGTTGATCGCCTCGTCCTTGCGTAGCGCCAGGTGCTTGCTGCCGTTCTTCAGGAAGAACTGCAGCTCCTCGAAGGTCGGATATTCCGGCGCGCAGAGCAGGCGCGACACCGCAAAGGCGCCGCAGGCATTGGCCCAGGTGGCTGCGGTGGCAAAGCTTTCGCCGCCCAGCCAGCCGCGCAGGAAGCCGGACATGAAGGCGTCGCCGGCGCCCAGCACATTGTAGATCTCGATCGGGAAACCCTTGCCGACGATGCCGTCCTCGAGGTCGTCGCTGATCGGGCCGTCATAGACGATGCAGCCCTTGGCGCCGCGCTTCAGCACGATGGTGGCCGAGGAAAGCGCACGGATCGTCTTCAGCGCGCTCAGACAGTCGTCGGCTCCGGAAGCGATCATGATCTCCTCCTCGGTGCCGACAATGAGATCGCAGTCCGGAAGCACCGTCTTCAGCTGCGCTGAGACACGGTCGGATTTGACATAACGCTCGAAACCTTCGGCATGGCCGGCAAGGCCCCAGAGGTTCGGGCGATAGTCGATGTCGAAGACTACCTTGCCGCCTCGGGCCTTCATCAGCCGGATCGCCTTGCGCTGCGCGGCATCGGAATTCGGCCGCGAGAAATGCGTGCCGGTGACGACGACGGAGCGCGCCGAGGCAATGAAGGCCTCGTCGATATCCTCTTCGGCCAGCGCCATGTCGGCGCAGTCGGAGCGGTAGAAAATCATCGGCGAGACGCCTTCGCTCTCGACCGAAAGCAGCACCAGCGCCGTCAGCCGTTCCTTGTCGGTCTTCAACCCGTCAACGGAGACGCCCTCGCGCCGAAGCTGTTCGCGGATGAAGCGGCCCATCTGCTCGTCGCCGACGCGCGTGAGCAGCGCCGAACGCAGGCCGAGCCTTGCCGTGCCGACGGAAATATTGGCCGGGCAGCCGCCGACCGACTTGGCGAAAGAGGTGATGTCCTCCAGCCGCGAGCCAATCTGCTGGCCGTAGAGATCGACCGAGGCGCGGCCGATGGTGATGACGTCGAGCGGCGGGTATTTCCCTTCCACGGCTTCGCCCATTCGAACCTCCCATCGGCCTTGTTGTGCAGAGCAGCGTCGTTTTGGACAGCGCGCGCCAGCGACGGCGTGATGTCGCCAATATGAAATATTAATTCCAATCAGCAGTCAATATGGAATGAGCGTTCCCATGCCGAAAAGCACTCCGCCGGCAGGGTTCAGCCCTTACGCCGGCGCCCGGCTTCGCGGCGCTTTTCGCCGACGGCAACGGTCAGCGCCATGGCCAGCGCCATCGTCGCCGAGATCGAGCGGAAACCGCCGAAATCGGCCTCGGCGACCTCGAACCAGACCTTGGCGAACTGCGCCAGCGGCGAGAAGGACGAGTCGGTGATCGCCACGATCGGCACGCCCTCTTCTGCGATCGCGCGCGTCTCCTCGATGGTCGCCGGCGCGTAAGGCGAGAAGCTGATGGCGATGACGGCGTCGCGCGGCGTGGCGAAGCCGATCATCTCGGCATTGAGCCCCGCGGCCGATTCTACCAGCTGGTTGCGGATTTTGAGCTTGCCGAGCGCATAGGCGATGTAGGCGGCGACCGGATAGGAACGGCGCTTGGCCAGCACATAAATGGTCTCGGCTTTCGCCAGGAGTGCGATCGCCTCTTCGAAATGCGCGTCGTTCAACGCACGCGAAATGTCGCTGAGTGAGGTGCTGGCGGCGGCGACGAAGCCGTCGAAGATTGCCCGGTGGCCGGCGCCTTCCTCCGCCTTGGCACGCAGCGCCGCCAGCCTTTCGTCATAGGAGGAGTTGCGCTCGCGCAGCCGCTCGCGGAAAACCTGCTGCAGGCTGGTGAAGCCGTCGAAGCCGAGCTGCTGGGCAAAACGGATCAGCGTCGAGGGCTGGACGCCGGCCGAGGCGGCGATGCTCGCCGCCGTGCCGAAGGCGATATCGTCGGGGTTGTCGAGCGCATAGGCGGCGATCTGCGCGATGCGCTTGGGCAGGCTCGCGCGCCTGTCCAGGATCGTCGCGCGCAGCGTTTCGAAATCGCGAGGCACCCGTTCGTCCATCGTCACTCCGTCCGCGCCCATAAGGTCTGTCCCTCTCCTGCCTCATCATAGCGAGTTCGCGCAAGAACACCATAAAAAATGATTTGTATGTTCCATTCGCAGCCAAAATGGACTAATCAATCCACACCAGTATTTCCTTCGTCTCGGAGACAATCGACATGGTCGGAGTGGGCCTCATCGGCACGGGCTTCATGGGCAAGTGCCACGCCATCGCCTGGAACGCGGTGAGCACCGTCTTTCCCGATGTCGACAAGCCGAAACTGGTGCATCTGGGCGAGGTGAATGACGAGTTGGCCCGGCGCAAGGCCGGCGAGTTCGGCTTCGCCAAGGGCTCCGGGGACTGGCGCGCCGTGGTCAACGATCCGGAGGTCGATGTCGTCTCGCTGACCACGCCGAACCAGTTCCATCCCGAGATGGCGATCGCCATCCTCGAAGCCGGCAAGCATCTGTGGTGCGAGAAGCCGATGGCGCCGAGTTTCGCCGAGGCCGAGACCATGGCGGCCGCGGCCAGGAAATCCGGCAGGGTCGCCGGGCTCGGCTACAACTACATCCAGAACCCCGCCATCCGCCATATCGGCGCGCTGCTCGAGGAAAAGATCATCGGCGACATCAACCTTGTGCGTATCGAGATGGACGAGGACTTCATGGCCGACCCGGAAGCGCTGTTCTTCTGGAAGCACGAGGCTTCGTCCGGTTACGGCGCGCTCGACGATTTCGCCGTCCATCCGCTGTCGCTGATCAAGGTACTGTTCGGCCGCGTTTCGCGCGTCATGTGCGACATGGCCAAACCCTATGCCGACCGCAAGACCGCTTCGGGCGCCCGCCGCGCGGTCGAGACCTATGATATCGCCAGCGTGCTCATGCATCTCGAAAACGGTGTCGCCGGCACGCTGCTGGTCAACCGCTCGGCCTGGGGCCGCAAGGGCCGCATCGCCATCCAGATATTCGGCTCGAAGGGTTCGATCCTCTACGACCAGGAGCGGATGAACGAGTTCCAGCTCTACCTCACCGCCGACCGGCCGACCGAGCAGGGCTACCGCACCATCCTGGTGGCGCCGCATCACAAGCCCTACGATTCCTTCCTGCCGGCGCCCGGCCATGGCCTCGGCTTCAACGACCTCAAGATGATCGAATGCCGCGAGCTTTTGATGCGCATCGCCGGCAAGCCGGCCCGCATCATCGACTTCGACGAGGGGCTGGAGATCGAGCGCACCGTGCATGCCATGGCGCGCTCCTTCCAGGAGCAGCGCTGGGTCGATGTGAGGTAGGCCAGGCAAACGTGTCAGAACCGGACAGGCTCGAATCGGCCGGATTTCGCCGAGGCAAGGGCGGCTTCGCATAGGATCATCGCCTTGCGTCCGTCCGCCGCGCCGACCGCCGGCGTCCGGCCCGCGGCGACCGACTGGATGAAATGGTCGAGCTCGGCCTCGTAGGATTCGGCATAGCGCTCGACGAAGAAATAGAGCGGCCGGTCGGCCGCGATCCCGCTCTCGCCGCTGAGGCTGACCGAGGTCGGCGTGCGGTTGCCGGCCTGCAGCATGCCCTTCGCGCCATGCACCTCGATGCGCTGGTCGTAGCCATAGACGGCGCGCACGCTGTTGTTGATGTGGCACTGCCGGCCGGACGCCGTGCGCAGGATGAACATCGCCGTGTCGTAGTCGCCGAGCCTGGCGTAGTAGGACTCGACCAGCGAGGAGCCGGTGGCGAAGAGCTCCACCGGCTCCTCGCCGAGCAGAAAGCGCGCCATGTCGAAATCATGGATGGTCATCTCGCGGAACACGCCGCCGCCGCCGGCCAGCGCTTCCTCGGTTTCCGGCTCAGGGTCGCGGCTGGTGATGATCACCTGCTCGACCGCGCCAATCTCGCCGGCGTCGATCCTTTTCTTGACAGCGGCGAAGGACGGATCGAAGCGCCGGTTGAAACCGATCTGCAGCGGCACGCCGGCCTTCTCCACGGCAGCCAGGCACTGGTCCGTGCTGGCGATGTCGAGGTCGATCGGCTTCTCGCAGAAGATCGCCTTGCCCTTGGCGGCGGCTTCGATGATCAGCTCGGCATGCGTGCGGGTGGCCGACGCGATCACCACCGCCTTGATCGACGGGTCGTTAATCACCGTCGCGGTATCGGCGATCTCGGCGCCTGTGCCGGCCGCGATCCGCTCGGCCGCGTCGCGGCGCGGGTCCACGATGGTGCGCAGGTGCACATCCGGATGGCGGGCAAGATTTTTCGCATGCACCGAGCCGATCAGCCCGGCGCCGAACAATGCGGCGTCGATCATTTTTCTCTCTTTTCAGTCTTTCAGGAGGTGACCGCTTCCGCGCCGGATCCCGGCTTGGTGAAGCGCTCCAGCTCCTGCTGCAATTCGCGGATCTCGCGGCCGCCGGCCATCATGTCCAGCACCTCCTTCTCGCTGATGTCGCCCTTGCGGAACGTGCCGAGCGAGCGGCCGCGGTTGAGCATGGTGAAGACATCGCCGATCGGATAGGCGTGATGGATGTTGTGGGTGATGAAGATGACGGCGAGCCCGCGCTGGCGCGCCTGCGCCACATAGCGCAGCACGATCGAGGCCTGGTGCACCCCGAGCGCCGAGGTCGGCTCGTCGAGGATCAGCACCCTGGCGCCGTGATAGACGGCGCGCGCGATCGCCACGCATTGCCGCTCGCCGCCGGAAAGCGTGCCGACAGCCTGCTGCGGGTCGCGCACATTGATGCCGATCTTGCCGAGCTGGTCATAGACGATCGCGTCGGCCGTCTTCATGTCGATACGCCTGGCCGGCCCCCAGCCCTTCACCGGTTCGCGGCCAAGGAAGAAATTGCGCGTGATGCTCATCAGCGGGATCATCGACAGGTCTTGGAAGACCGTGGCGATGCCGGCGTCGAGCGCCTGGCGCGGCGAGGTGAAGGTCACCGGCTTGCCGTCGACATACATCTGGCCTTCGCTCGGCGTGTGCACGCCCGACAGCGTCTTGATCAGCGTCGACTTGCCGGCGCCATTGTCGCCGAGCAGGCAGTGCACCTCGCTGGCATGCGCGGCGAACGACATGTCGCGCAGCGCCGTCACCGAGCCGAAGCGGCGGGTGACGTTGCGCAGTTCGATGAGCGGAACGGCGTCAGTCATCAGCGCGCCTCCGTCGCCTTGCGGCGTACGTAATTGTTGACCAGCACCGCGATCAAAAGCATCGAGCCGAGGAAGACCTGGAACCAGTCGGTGTCAATGCCGGTGTAGAAGATGCCCATCTCCACCGTGCCGAAGATCAGCGCGCCGAACATGGCGCCGATCGCCGAGCCGTAGCCGCCGGTGAGCAGGCAGCCGCCGATCACCGCGGCGATGATCGCCTGGAATTCCTTCTGCGTGCCGCGCAGCGTATCGGCCGAGCCTGCCTCCAGCACCTGGATGACGGCGAACAGCGTCGCCGACAGCGCCGTGCCGATGAACAGCAGGATCTTCACCCGGTCGACCGGCACGCCGACATTGCGCGCCGCCCGGTCGTCGCCGCCGACGGCGAACACCCAGTTGCCGAAGCGCGTCTTGATCAGCAGCCAGGTGGCGAAGGCGGTCACCGCCACCCACCACAGGATCGACATGGACAGGCCCTGCACCATCGGCGAGCCGTCGGGACGCGCGGCGATCACGCCATGCGCTGCAAGCCAGGCGAAGACCGGCCCGCCGAACTTGCCGCCGAACAGCCAGACGACGAAGCCGCCTTCCTGGCCGTCGGTGATGTAGGGGATCTGCGTGCGCCCGGTGACGGTGCGCGTGATGGCGAGCGTCAGCCCGCGCAGGATGAACAGGCCGGCCAGCGTGACGATGAAGGAGGGCAGCCTGGTGCGCACCACAAGGATGCCGTTCAGCGCGCCGACGATGATGGCGATGACGAAGGCGATCGCCACCGCCGCGGGGATGGAAAGCCCGAACTGGGTGACGCAGAGCCCGATGGTGACGCTGGCAAAGCCGATCATCGAGCCGAGGGAAAGATCGAACTCGCCGCCGATCATCAGCAGCGCCACCGCTGCGGCGAGGATGCCGAGCTGCGCCGACACCTGCAGGAAATTGGCGATGCCGGCCATCGAGAACAGGCCGCTGTTGCCGGCGGTGATGCCGAAGGCGAGGAACACGATGATGGTGCCGGTGATGGCGCCGAGCTCCGGCCGCCGCATCAGGCGCACCAGGCGTCGCGAAACGGGCTTCGGCTCGGGCGGGTGAGCCGGGTTCAGAGCTTCGGTCACGATCGTCATCCCAATAAGCGTCCAGGGCATCCAACAAGGGCCCGCCAGCGCCTTTCGCCGGCGGGCCATTATAGCATCAGCGGATGCCGGCCTTGCTGAGATCGCGCACGGCGGCCGCGTCCTCCTTCATGATGAAGGACGGACCGGTGCGCACGGCCGATGTCGGGAAGGTCTTGTACATCGCCTTGTTGGTGAGGAAGACGACCGGATAGTAGCCCATCATATATTGCTGGTTGTCGATGCCGAACATCATCGTGCCCTTGGCGACGGCATAGAGGATCTCGGGCGACAGGTCGAACGTGCCGATCTTGTAATTGCCGATCGTGCCGGCGTCCTCGAACATCTTGAGCAGCGGCGCGGCGACCGTCGGGCCCAGCGTCAGCACGCCGGTGACGTCCGGATGCGCGGTGAGATAGCCCTCGACGCGGCGCGTCACGTCGGTCGGGTCCATCGTGGCCGCCACCACGTCGGAGGAGCCGCCGCTCTTCTTCAGCCCGTCATTGTAGCCTTCGCAGCGCTTGTCGAGGCTGACATTGCCGACCTCGTGATTGATGCAGACGCCCTTCTTGACGCCGGCCTTGGCCATGATCTCGCCGGCCTTGACGCCGTTGTCATATTCGGAGCCGCCGCCGACGAAGAGGTCGAGGCCCCAGGGCTCCACCGCTTCCTCGCCGCTGTCGATGACCACCACCGGAATGCCGGCGGCCTTGGCCGCTTCCACCGGCGCCTTCAGCGCGTCCATGTCGGGAATGGAGACGACCAGCCCGTCCGGCTTCGAGGCCGTGGCGGCCTCGATCATGCGCGCCATGCGCACCACGTCGAAGGTTTCCGGCGCCTGGTATTCGACCTTGACGCCGAGCTGCTGGGCGGCGGCCTGCATGCCGTTCTTCACCACGCTCCAATAGACGTCGTTGGCCTGGCCGTGGGTGACGAAGACGATGCGCACATCGCTTTCCTTCTTCACCTGGGCCGGCGCTGGCAGAATGCCGGCGCCGGCAAAGGCGAGCGAGAGCGCCGCCGCGCTCAGCGCATTTCGCAGTCCGGACATCGAGAATAAGGCACTCATAGTGGTTCTCCTCAAGTTATCGTTGTCGTCCTTAAAGCGTTTCGCGCTGAAACGGATTCAGGCGACACGCTTTAAGCCTTTGATTTGATGCACGTCGTTCTCCCAAAACCGCTTCGCACTTTTGGGCGACATGCATTAGTCTCGGCCTCGACCCTCCCGGTCAGGCCGCTTT
>NZ_RZSA01000780.1:0-3257 GCF_003998075.1 Mesorhizobium sp. M2A.F.Ca.ET.037.01.1.1
CTATTTCTTCTCGACCGTCGGCGCGGTCGGTATCGGGCTGATGTTTGGCTCGGTGCTGGCGGCCGCGATGCTCGGCCTGGCGAGCTTCCTCGTCTTTCGGTTCACCGCGCGCAAGGAGGCCGCGTATCTTGCCGGCAAGTTCGGCGCGGCTTACGCGGCCTATGCCGAACGCACGCCGTCCTTCTGGCCGAACCCGCTGCTCTACCGCGACGAGGCGCAGTGGCTGTTTTCGACGGGCGCGCTGAGGAACACGTTCCGCGACGGGCTCTATTTCCTGGCTCTGTTTCCGGTGATCGAGGCGGTCGAGTATTTCCGCCTCAGCGGCCACCTGCCGACGCTTTTTACGGTCTATTAGTTGCCCGGCACGGAACGACCGGCGGCTATGTTTGCTTGGCAGGCGGCATAGGCTGCAGATTGGCCGAAGCGCCTATCGCGATCGTCATCCTATGGCGGAGCAAGGAGCGAAGCGACGCGCGCAGACCATAGGATCCATGCCGTGACGTCGAGGCGTTGCCACGGTGCAGAATTCTGCGCCGCTGCGTTCCTTGGCCAAGGTCACGGAATGGATCCTCGGGTCTGCGCTCCGCTTCGCGTCGCTCCGCCCGTGGATGACGAGGGGCTTCGCCGATCTTCAGCGGTTGCGAGGCTTCACGGATTGAACGCCGGTCAACGCGCCCTGTCGCGCGCGGCGCGGCGCGTACTCTCCAGGATAATTGCCAAACAGCCGGCGAGAAGCAGTAGGCCGCCGACGAGCGGCGGCAGCCTCAGGAGTTTCACCGCGGCGGTGACGAGCGCGATCAGGATCAGCGCCAGCAGGGCCAGATTGCCGTCGTCGACGAACATGCCGACGAGTTCCTTGAAGACGAGACGGATCATCGAGCAACTCCCGTAGTAGGCGCCGGGTAAGCGCCGCGCAGCCAGCGCATAATGGCGAAGGATGCGGCGGCAGTGACGGCGAAGATGGCGAGCAGAGCGAGGTCGGCGCCCGGCCACTCGGCGCCGAGGCCTTCGCCGGTCCACAACACGCCGAAGCTGGTCAGCATCAGCCCGACGACGAATTTCAGCGAATTCTCGGGCACGCGCGCCAGGGGCCGGTGCACGGCAAGGCCGATCAGCATCACCAGCACGAAGGCCGCCAGCGCGCCAAGGCCGGCATAAAGCGTCTGGCCATGCGCGGCGCCGACGGCAATGACGATGAACACCACTTCGACGCCCTCGAGCAGCACCGCCTTGAACGACGCGACGGCGGCCAGATAGTCGGCACGGCGGTCGCCGGCCTGCCGCCGCAACATCGCGGTCTCCTTGGAAAAGGCCTGCTCCTCGTCATGCAGCGCGATCACGCCGACGCTGCGCAGGATCGCCTTCCGCAGCCAGCGCATGCCGAACAGGATCAGGAGCACGCCGACCACGAATTGCAGGACCGCGATGGGGACGAGCGCCAGCAGCGGGCCGAAAATAAGCACCAGCGCCGCAAGCAGGGCGAGCGCAAGTGCTGCGCCCGTCAGCGCGGGGCGCCAGCCGCGCGTCACCCCGACGGCAAGCACGATGGTGAAGGCTTCGACGACCTCGACGAAGGACGCCAGGAAAGAGGCCGTCACGGTGGAAAGTATCGGTGTCAGGCCATGCATGAAGCTTTTGTCCAATGCTGGGGAATCATCGGCTGGTGGGAACGATACAGCGCACGAGAGGCGGCGAGAATGCCGGAGGTGATCGCAGGGGCCGATCGGCGCGCTGGCACCGGCCTGCGCCACATGTGCCGTGGTTTGATCGCGCTCCGAGGCGAGAGTGGGACCGGACATTTCGAAGACTCATTGACGGTCTGTATCCGTTCGGTGTCCGTTGTATCGCGGCGCTGCCCTGGCTATCTGCGGGAGCAACAAGGCATTTGAGCGGCCGACGAGCCGCTCCAGCAGGAACGGAGCACATGAAGAAGATCGGATTTCTGTCCTTCGGGCATTGGTCGCCCTCGCCGCAATCGGGCACGCGCTCGGGCGCCGATGCGCTGCTGCAGTCGATCGACCTCGCGGTCGCGGCCGAGGAGCTCGGCGCCGACGGCGCCTACTACCGCGTCCACCATTTTGCCCGGCAGCTTGCCTCGCCGTTTCCGCTGCTGGCCGCCGCTGGCGCCAAGACCAAGCGGATCGAGCTCGGCACCGCCGTCATCGACATGCGCTACGAGAACCCGCTTTACATGGCCGAGGATGCGGGCGCCGCGGACCTGATCGCCGGCGGGCGCTTGCAGCTGGGCATCAGCCGCGGCTCGCCCGAGCAGGTGATCGATGGCTGGCGCTATTTCGGCTACGTGCCGCAAGAGGGCAAGAGCGACGCCGACATGGCGCGGAATCACGCCGAAATCTTCCTCGACCTGTTGCGCGGAGAAGGCTTTGCCCAGCCCAATCCGCGCCCGATGTTCCCCAATCCGCCCGGCCTGCTCAGGCTCGAGCCCTTCTCGGCCGGCCTGCGCGATCGCATCTGGTGGGGCGCGGCCACCGACGCCACCGCCGTCTGGGCGGCCAAGCTCGGCATGAACCTGCAGAGCTCGACGCTGAAATTCGACGAGAGCGGCGAGCCGCTGCATGTCCAGCAGGCCAAGCAGATCAGAGCCTATCGCGCCGCCTGGAAGGAAGCCGGCCACGCGCGGGAGCCGCGCGTCTCGGTCAGCCGCAGCATCTTTGCCCTCGTCAACGACATGGACCGCGCCTATTTCGGCGGCAGCGAGGGCGAGGACCATTTTGGCTATATCGAGCCCGAGAAGCGCGCCGTGTTCGGCCGCACCTATGCCGCCGAACCGGACGTACTGGTCGAGCAGCTCAGGGAGGACGAGGCGATCGCCGAGGCCGACACGCTGCTGCTCACCGTACCCAATCAGCTTGGCGTCGACTACAACGCCCATGTCATCGAGTCGATCCTGAAGCACGTCGCGCCGGCGCTGGGCTGGCGGTGACGGCGGTTGGGCGGGGGTATCATGCCGGCGATGATGATCAACATTTGACTCTATGACAGGCCTGCGGGCGCCAAACCGCCGGCGTTAGCGCCGCCCCTCATCCCCTGCCGGGAACTTCTCCCCGTATAGTGACGGGGAGAAGGCGCTGGCAGCGGCCGGGTGCTTGTTCTGCAGCGCTGGCGATTGGCGAAACCATTCGCGGCAGCGTCTTTCTCCCTGTCACTATACGGGGAGAAATGTCCGGCTATTCGAAGCGACAATGGCCCACCCTTTGCGTCGGCCGGCGTCACAGGGCTGACGCCGCTGGCAGTGC
>NZ_RZSA01000781.1:0-3255 GCF_003998075.1 Mesorhizobium sp. M2A.F.Ca.ET.037.01.1.1
CGATGAGGGGTCTGCACCCGCCGTGATCCTAGATGCTGCCCGCGCCGCCGCCAGCCGGCTGTTCTCGCCTGAATTCCGTTTCGTCTTCCTCAAGACGCTGGGGCTGACGCTGCTCGCTCTGCTGGCGCTGTGGGTCGGCGCCGAGAGCCTGCTCGAATGGCTGGCCTGGCCGTGGCTGCAGACGCTGCTGCCGGGCCTGCCGTCCTGGGCCGGGTGGCTGGGCGGCATCATCGCCGGCATTGTCCTGGCGGTGGGGATGGCCTTGCTCATCGCGCCTGTGACGGCGATCGTTGCCGGCCTGTTCCTCGACGATATCGCCGAAGTCGTCGAGCGCACCGACTATCCCGACGATCCGCCCGGCCGCGCCGTGCCGGCGCTGCATTCGCTGGCGCTGGCGATCAAATTCTTCGGCGTGGTGGTTCTCGGCAACATCGTCGCGTTGCTCTTGCTGCTGGTGCCGGGCGTCAACATTGCCGCCTTCTTCATCGTCAACGGCTATCTGCTCGGCCGCGAATTCTTCGAATTCGCCGCCATGCGTTTTCGCCCTGAAGCCGAGGCCAAGGCGCTGCGCCGCAAATATGCCGGCACGGTGTTTCTGGCCGGACTGGTCATTGCCCTGTTCCTCGCCGTGCCGCTGCTCAACCTTCTGACGCCGCTTTTCGCGGCCGCCATGATGGTGCATCTGCACAAGGCGGTTTCGGCGCGGGGCCCGGTCTAGTCCTGCTCCTTGCCCTCCCGGAACAGCGCCTGCAGCTTGCCGAACGGCATTGCCGCCCGGGTGAAGCCGAAAGTGCCGTCCTGTTGGATCTCGCGCGCCGCCGTCTCCAGCATGCCATAGGCGAAACTGGTCAGCCACGGCCCGAGCGAGATGCGCTTGACGCCGGCCATGGCGAGGTCGGCGACGGTGAAACCGGGGCGGGCCATCACATTGACCGGCCGGCTCACCGACGAGCAGATCGTGCGCACCATGTCGACGTCGCTGATGCCTGGCGCATAAAGCACATCGGCGCCGGCCTTCTCGAAGGCCTGCAGCCGCTTGATCGTGTCGTCGAGGTCCGTCTTGCCCCAGAGGAAATTCTCGGCCCGCGCGGTGAAGACGAAATCGTGCTTGAGCGCCCGGGCCGCCTCGACGGCGGCCGCGACGCGTTCGGTCGCATGAGAGAAATCGTAGATCGGGTTGGCGGGGTCGCCCGTGTGGTCCTCGATCGAACAGCCGGCGAGCCCGGCGGCTTCCGCCGCGAAGATCGTTTCGGCGGCCTGCTCGGGGCTGTCGCCCTTGCCGCGTTCGAGATCGGCCGAAACCGGCAGGTCGGTTGCCGCGGTCACGTCGCGGCAATGGTGGATCATGGCTTCGAAGGTCACGGCGCCGTCCGGCAGGCCGCGCGAGAAGGCGAAGCCGGCGCTGGTCGTGGCCAGCGCCTTGAAGTCGAAGGAAGCGAGAAGCTTGGTCGTGCCTATGTCCCAGGGGTTGGGCATGACGAAGGTGGAGGCATGCAGATCGCGAAAAATCTTGCCCTTGTCCATGGCGGATCCTCAATCATGAGCGGGGTTATGCGGGGAATTTATCGCGGCCGTTCCCCCCGGGCAAACGAATGCGGCTGGCTCAGAAGCGTTTCTCGTTCTCTGCTGACAATTTCTCGAATGCGTCGGAATTCCGAACGTATCGCGATCCGGTCTTGTCCCAGTGATAGGTGACGGAAATGTCGTGCGAGACTGCCTTGGGCGCCGGCTCCTCGCAGCTTTCACCGCTGGGCTTGGTGGCGTCGGTCACGGTCACCCTGATCGCGGCATAGGGCTTTTCACTTCCGCGCGTCTGGAAGGAAAGGTCCTGGGTGCGTTTGTAGGCGCAGACATTCTCGTCGAATGTGTTGATCTGGTCGATCGGTTCGAACCGATCGTTGCGGACCAGGATCAGGATCGTGCCGACATAGCCCTGGTTCGAATTGAAATGCGTGCTCATGGTAATGAGCGCGTCGTCGCCGGGACCGATCGCGAGCTTTCCCGGATCGCGAAAATAAGTGCCCTGGTCGGTTCCGACATTGACGGCGTCGAGCAGCTTCGGCTTGCCGGTGAGGTCGTAGAGCGCCAGCACGGCAAATCCCTCGGCGCTGTCTTGCGCCTGGCCGAGGTCGAGAAGCATCGCCAGCCGCTCCTTGCCGCCGGCCTTGATGGCCAGCACCGCAGCATTCGGCAGGTTGATGGTTTCGGGCGCCGATCCGCCATCGTTGCCGCCGAGGATGTCACGCATCTCGATCGGTGCGCTGCCGTTATAGAAACCGTTATCGCCGGCCTGGAGGTCAGGCACGATCATTTTGGCAAGGTCGAAATAGGTGGCGTCCTGATGTCCGGGAATGGTGCTGCTGAGTTCCGGAAAACTGACGGCTTCGGCGCGCGCGACCGTCCATATGGAAGGCAGCAGCAGGCAGGCGAGCATGAGACGGGATAGAATGGAAATCATCGAAAAACACCCCCGGGCCGCACGCTAGCACGGAGTCCTGAAGTGTACAGCCGATCAGCGGATCGGCACCAGCTTTGCCAGTTCCCGCATGTCGTCGAATAATATGCCGCCGGCCGCCGCGAGGCCGTCACGGTCGGTGAACGGATCGGCGTGGTAGGAGAAAACGCGCATGCCGGCGGCTATGCCGGCTTGCGTTCCCGCGACGCTGTCCTCGATGACGATGCAGTCGACCGGCGCGAAGCCCGTCGTCTTGGCCGCATGCAGGAAGAGGTCCGGGAACGGCTTGCCGCGCCCGACCATGGTGGAGGAGAACATGGCGTGCGCGAACAGCGGCAAAAGCCCGGTTTGGCCGAGCGTGATATGCATTTTCGAGACCCGAGCCGAGGAGGCGACGCAATAGGCGATGCCGGCCGCGCGGACGGCTTCGACGAACTCACGCACATAAGGGATCGCCTCGACGCCGTGCGAAAAAAGATCCGGCAGGCCGGCATTCCAGCGCTCGACGAAGTCGGCGCCGAGTCTGACCTCGGTCGCCTCTTCGATCTCTTTTTGCACCGAGACCATGCTGCGGCCGGAGAAGTGCTTTCGGCAATATTCGAAGTTCGTCGCAAAGCCGGCGGCGCTCAGCCATTCGGCGAGGCGCCGATTGGCAAGGTTTTCCGTGTCGACCAGGATCCCGTCGCAGTCGAAAATGACCAGTTTTGGAACTTGCATTAGGCGGTGCCGGTCGACCCGAAACCGCCCGCGCCGCGCGTCGTGCCGCCGGCCAGCGCGCGCTCCTCGACCGTGACCTGGGT
>NZ_RZSA01000782.1:0-3249 GCF_003998075.1 Mesorhizobium sp. M2A.F.Ca.ET.037.01.1.1
GCACGAAAATGGTGAGCGCGTTGCCAAAGATTTCCGGAAAACCAAGAAGCTGGCTTGCCTGATCGAGAAGCGGCCAGGCACCCTCGAAACCGGTGGCGGCGATGCGGCCTGGATGCAGGAGGTTGTCGGCGGAGAGATTGCCGGAGGATGCGTGGATGCCGAGGCCGGCAAAGGAGCGGTAGATGATGTCGGCGAGGTTCTTGAAATTGTTCAGGATGAAAGCGAAGACGCCAACATAGAGCACCTTGCGGATGAGGCGACCGAGAATGTTGGGCTCGTCGCCGAACGCCCAGGCGAGGCCTGCCAGCGTGATGTCGATGCCGATGAGAGTCGTAGTAAGGAAGGCGACGTCGCCCGAAAGCAGACCGAACCCGCTATCGATATAGCGGATAAAAGTCTCCATGAAGCGATCGATGACGCCAAGGTCGTTCATGCCGCCGCCTTCCTCGTCGTGAAGAGCTAGTGATCAGTTGCCGGGATAGGCCGTGCCGGTGCCGAGGAAGCGTTTTGTCGTCTGTCGGGCAGCTTCCTCGGACTGCGCCTTGCGCGCGGCATCCTCGGCCTCGGCCCGAAACTGCGTCGCGAGCAGCGTCTGGATCTGCATCTGCTGCTTGGTCGAAAGTGCGATCAGCTGATTGGTGGCCTGGGTCGCCTCAAGCGCGCCGGCCGCTCCCTGGCTGCGATTGACGAGATCGGCGAGCAGGTCGCCGTCGCCGCGGACATTTTCCACGATCTGCGACTGCACACCCATGGTCTGGCGGAACGCGTGCATGGCGCTCTGCCAACGCTCGCGTGCGGCACTCGCGACATCGCTCGCCTTGATCGTGGCATCGTAGCTTTCCGGATATTGCTGTCGCCACCGGTCCTGAAGCTTACCCAGATCAAAGCTCAGGCCGCTCGCCTGGTCCATCAAACCGTCGATCCGTTGCAGCGAACCGGTAAGCTGGCCGACCGAGGAAAAATCCAGGTTCTGAAGGTTGCGCGCCATGTTCTGCAGCATGGTCGCCTGGTTTTGCAGCGACTGGATCTGGTTATTGATCTGCTCCAATGCGCGCGCCGCCGACAGCACGTTCTGCGTATAGTTCGAGGGATCGAAGACGATCAGGGCGTAGGCTGGCTGCACATAGTCGGCCAGCGGTTTGGCGATCAGGGAAAGGGTTATCAGGCCGCAGAGAAAACGGCGCCGCATCATGACGAATGCTCCTTGTCTGGTTGGGGGTATTGCTGGAGAAGCTCGGCGGCCCAGTCGAGGCCGCGAGCATTGAGGAAGCGAGAGGCAAAGCTCTCCTGCCCGTCTCCGGACAGGACGCTGTCGATGAGCGTCTGCGTGGCTGGGTCGGAGGCGCCGCAAAGCGCAAGCGCGATCGGGCCAAGGCCGAGCTCGAAGAGACGATTCCCACGTCGCGATTGCAGATAGTATTGGCGCTTCGGTGTGGCGCGAGCGATCAGTTCGATCTGGCGTTGATTCAGACCGAACTGCTCGTAGGCGGCTCGCGCCTGCGGTTCCACGGCACGATCATTGGGGAGAAAGATCCGCTGGGGGCAGCTCTCGACGATAGCCGGCGCGATCGCCGAGCTCGCGACGTCGGCAAGCGACTGCGTGGCGAAGATGACCGACACGTTCTTCTTGCGCAGCACTTTCAGCCATTCGCGGATGCGGGCGGCGAAGAGCGGGTTGTCCAGATAGATCCAGGCCTCGTCGAGCATAAGCAGTGTCGGCCGCCCATCGAACCGCTCTTCCAGCCGATGAAACAGATAGGTGAGCACAGGCAGCACAGCGCCTTGGCTGTGCATCAGCTCCTCAGTCTCGAAACACTGCACATCCGATAAGGCCAGCCGGTCGTCATCGGCATCGAGCAGCCGGCCGAAGGGACCGTCGAGCGTGTAGGGCATCAAGGCGGACTTCAGCGCATTCGACTGAAGCAGGACGGACAATCCGGTCAGCGTGCGTTCCTGCGCCGGCGCGGTGGCAAGGCTGCCAAGTGCAGACCAGATTGCCTCCTTCACCTCCGGCGTGACGGTGACATTCTCATGGGCAATGAGGCTGGCTATCCATTCCGCCGCCCAGCTGCGCGTGACCGGATCGTGGATGTTGCGCAGCGGCTGGAAGGCAAGCGCGCCGTCAGCTCCTAAGGCGTGGTGTTCTCCACCCATGGCGAGTGTTGCCGCGCGGGCCGAGTTGCCTTTGTCGAAAACGTAGATCTGCGCGCGGCCATAGCGTCGGAACTGCAGGGCGATCAGCGCGAGCAACACCGACTTGCCGGCGCCTGTTGGACCGACGATCAGCACGTGACCGACGTCATCGACATGGGTGGAAAGCCGGAACGGTGTCGACCCGCTGGTTTCGGCGAAGAAAAGTGGCGGCGCTTCGGTCTGGGTGACTTTCGCGAGATGCTCGTTCGCCGATGGGCCGGCCCACGCCGACGATAGCGGCATGAGGTGGGCAAGGTTCAGCGTGTGAACGAGCGGCTGGCGAACATTGGCGTAGACATGACCGGGCAACGAGCCGAGCCACGCCTCGACCGCATTGACGCTTTCACGGATCGAGGTGAAGCCGAGCCCGTTGACGATGCGCTCGACGGCGCGAAGTTTTTCGGCGGCGGCTTGGCGGTCCTCGTCCCGCACTGTCACCGTTGTGGTGAGATAGCCGAAGCCGACATGATCAGCGCCCAATGCCTGAAGTGCCTCGTCGGCATCGAGCGCCTTGTTGTCGGCATCGCTGTCGACCAGCGGCACCGGCTCGTTGGTGACAACCTCGCGCAGGATCGCGACGATCGACTTGCGCTTTGCAAACCACTGCCGGCGCAACCGCATCAGCGTCTTTGTGGCTTCCGTCTTGTCGAGCGGGATGAAGCGCGTCATCCAGCGATAAGCGAAATCCTGATGGTTGAGCGCGTCGAGGATCCCGGGCCGAGTGAGGTTGGGAAAACCGAGGATGGTGAGGGTTCGCAGATGCTGATCGCCCAGCATCGGCTCCAACCCGCCGGTGAGCGGCGCATCGACCAGAATGCCGTCGAGATAGATCGGTGTTTCCGGCACGGCGACCGGATGCCGGCGAGCCGAGATCGTGCCGTGCAGATAAGTCAGCGTCTCGGCATCGTCGAGCGCGCGTACTTCGGGCATGAAGCCCGACAGGAGATCCAACACGCGGTCGGTCTCGTCACGGAACCGCGCCAGCTCCTGGCGCCAATCTCTTTCGGCTTCTGGATGATAAGAGTCGACGAGCGCGCTTTCCGCCCTCGCCTGGCT
>NZ_RZSA01000783.1:0-3247 GCF_003998075.1 Mesorhizobium sp. M2A.F.Ca.ET.037.01.1.1
CGCGGCGCCCGCCTCGATCCGATCGACGCGCTGCGGCACGAATAGCACCCGGCATCGCTCGGCTCTATTGCCGCAAATCCTGCGGTGATAAAGCGGTCTCCTGGGAAACCTTGAAGGGGACGGACGAAATGAGCAGGAAGGCGCGTGTAATCCTCGTGGCAATTGTCGTCGAGGCGTTCCTGGGCGGCATCTGGTGGTATCTGGCCCCCTTCGGTCTGGCCAATCCCGACCGCGTCGCGCCCAATTTCCAGGAAGTCGTCGGCCAGACGATGGGCACGGCGATGGGCGCGCTCCTCGGCCCTGCTTCATCCTGTTCTTCGTCGCGGCGCGTAATGACCGCAAGGCATTGCCGCAGAAGGAGCGGCTCTGAGCGCCGCGAGAGAATGGAGTCGCGGACTGCCTGTCAAAACGGCAGCCGCGCGTTCTCCTTGACCTCCTTCATCACAAAGAAGGTCCTGGTTTGCCGGACGCCCGGCAACGCGATCAGCTTCTGGCCGTGCAGCTTGTTGAAATCCGCCATGTCGCGCACCCGTATCTTCAACAGATAGTCGAAGTCGCCGGCCACGAGATTACAATCCAGGACCTCCTTGAGCTTGAGGGCGGCCTCCTCGAAAGCGGCGAAACTTTCCGGTGTCGAGCGATCGAGCACGACGCCGACCATGACCAGCGCGCCGAGCCCGACCGCGGCGGGCGCGATCTCCGCCCTGACTCCGGTGATGTAGCCCTCCTCGAACAGGCGTTGCGTGCGCCGATGGCAGGTGGCGGCGCTGACATTCACGCGCGCTGCCAGCTCGGCATTGGTCAGCCGCCCCTCGGCCTGCAGGGCTCGCAGGATTTTGATGTCGATGCGGTCGAAAATATGATCGGAAGATTCTTCCATTCTTATCGGTTCCAATGGACGATTAGATGAACCTTAGCGCACTTCTTTGCGGAAATCCAAAAAGCAGCGGCCCTCTTCGAGAGCACCTTTCGCCGCAATTCGTCTATTCTTTGCCTATCCAAACGAACACTGCGGGAGGCAGGTCGATGTCACTTCTCGAAAAATTTCAACGGTATCCACTGACCTTCGGCCCGACGCCGATCGAGCATCTGCCGCGTCTCAGCGCGGCGCTTGGCGGCAAGGTGCGGGTCTATGCAAAGCGTGATGACTGCAATTCCGGGCTGGCCATGGGAGGCAACAAATTGCGCAAGCTCGAATATATCGTGCCCGATGCGATCGCGTCGGGCGCCGACACGCTGGTGTCGATCGGCGGCGTGCAGTCGAACCACACGCGCATGGTCGCCGCGACGGCCGCCAAGATCGGTATGAAATGCGTGGTCATCCAGGAGAAATGGGTGCCGCACTACGATGCGGTCTACGACCGGGTCGGCAATATCCTGCTGACGCGCCTGATGGGAGCCGACAGCCGGCTCGTCGACGATGGTTTCGACATCGGCATTCGCAAGAGCTGGCAGGATGCGATCCAGTCGGTCAAGGATGCAGGCGGCAAGCCCTACCCCATTCCTGCCGGCGCCTCGGTGCACAAGTTCGGCGGTCTGGGCTATGTCGGCTTCGCCGAGGAGGTGGCGAAACAGGAAGTCGAACTCGGTTTCAAATTCGACTACATCATCGTCTGCGTCGTGACCGGCTCGACGCAGGCCGGCATGATCGTCGGCTTCGCCGCTCAAGATCGCGCCGACCGGGTGATCGGCATCGATGCCTCCGGCACGCCCGACCAGACCCGCGCCCAGGTCCGCCGCATCGTCGACGACACCGCCGCCCTCGTCGGGTTGGGCCGCGCCGTCCGCGAGGACGAAATCGTCATCAATCCCGACTATGCCTATCCCGCCTATGGCGTTCCATCGAACGAAACGAACGACGCGATCCGGCTGGCTGCCCGCACCGAGGCGATGATCACCGATCCGGTCTATGAGGGAAAGTCGATGCAGGGGCTGATCGACCTGACGAGGAAAGGCTTCTTTCCCGAAGGCGCGAGAATTCTCTATGCGCATCTCGGCGGCGCGCCGGCCATCAACGGTTACAGCTATTACTACAAGGACGACGGCGGTACGCGCAAAGGCGCGCCGCGTGACGACGCGCTGCCACCGCTCTTTCCATAGAGCGCACCCGCTGACACTGATGCTACGGGTCAGGAAACCTGTCGCTGCCATCGAAATGCCATTCGATCAGCGGCTTCATATGCCCCATCAGCCCGTCGGGCAAATCGGCGGCATGCCGGATGACGACTGGCCCTTCGATCTCCGGATCGGCCTCGGCGGCGACGAAGGCGCTGATGCGCCGCGCCAGCGCGTCGGCCGTTTCGGCAACACGGTAGCGGCGGAAAATCACCGTGCCGCTCGCCGTCGACAGCGCGTGATAGCGCTGTCCACGCTCGGCCGCTGAAAGATCGAGCCCGGTCTCCTCCCCCACCTCGCGTATCATGTTGAAGTCGATATCGACCAGCCCGTCGCGAAAATCGACCGGCTCGAACGAGCCAGCGGCGAAATAGACGCGGCCGGCATTGACCGTGTGCCGGCCCATGCGGATCGCCACCAGCGCATTGTCCCCGGCGACCAGCATGGCATGCGCATAGGCGTGCTCGGCACCGGAATTCTCGCGTCGCTTACGCCACAGCATGAAGGTCGAATAATTGACCGCATGGCAGCGGCCGACGAGGCGGCTGTCGCGGTATGCCAGTTCGGAAAGCAGCACCACCGTGCCGTCGAACAGCGCCGGTTTGGCCGCGATCTCCTGGCGCCAGTTCTCAGCAATCGCTTCCGCATTGCTGACGGCGAAGGGGTGCGGCCCGGGATCGAGGCGGACGTCGACCGCATCGACCGGCAGGATGACGTTGCGGGGCAGATCGAAACTCAAAGGGTCACGCCATGTCCAATGTGATTGCCACGGGGCAATGGTCCGACGCTTTCGGCCTGTCCCAGCCGGCGCGCGGAAAGCGCTCGACCTCCTGGCCCGCCGGGAAGATGGTGCGCCAGGGCTGGCCGTTGCGGATGATGTCGGGCACGGCGGTCGCGTTCTTCGCCGCCAGTGCCTTCGACAGCAGGATGTAATCGAGCTGGCAGAGATGCCGCTCCTCCGGGCCGCGCGTGTGGTAGAAGCTCCAGCGGTCCATCTCCGGCCGCCGCTCGACGACATTCTCGCAAAAGCCGCCGGCGGTCAGCACGTTGATCGAGGACTGGGCTTCATCCACGACCTCGAAGCGATAGCCGTCGAAGCTGTCGCCCTCGATCCTGACACGCTGCCGGTAAT
>NZ_RZSA01000784.1:0-3246 GCF_003998075.1 Mesorhizobium sp. M2A.F.Ca.ET.037.01.1.1
GGGAGCGAATGTCCCCTTGCTCGCCGAGTCTCAAACAGGCGCACCTGTTTTCGTCAAGACCTCGAGCGGGCGGCGCGGCGCTTGCCGCTCCGTCAAGACTTGACGATCTCCGTTACGCAGTGGACGTAGTCCATGCGATGGCCTTCGGGAGCTTGCGCGACGTCGGCTTCATAGGCGCCGTAGAAATCGTCGATGATCGCGGAGCGTTCGCTTGGCGGTCGCGCGGGATCGAGCGCGTTGGCGAAAACGGTCTCGGACCAGGAGCGCAGCGTCGGCACATAGGCCCGGGCGAAATCCCCCGCATTGCGATGGGTGCGGAACGCCTCGGCATATGGGCAAGGCGTCACCATGGTGAACATCGTCTCCAACTTCAGCCCGGCTTGCGACACCGGCGAAGCGGGATCGCGGAACGGCGCGGCGAACTCCTCAGGTGTCTTGTAGAACTGCTGGAACGTCGCGTTGACATATTCCGCCTCGTTGATCCGCCCGGTCCGCAGCAGGTCGCGCCAATGGCGGGCGAAGCTGTCGAACATGTCGGCGCCCGTCGTATGTCCGAGATAGCGGCCTTCCTCGTCGATGCAGAAATTGGCCAGCGCAAGCCGCCCGCCTGATCGCAATTCGCGCGCCCTGGCAAGCAGGATCGTCTCCCAATCGCGCAGCGCCTGGGCGCGGAACTGCTCGCGCTCGGCATTGCTTGCACCGACCGCCTGGACGTGGTCGGCGATCATGCACGGCCGCTTGCTGATCCAGTGCATCGCCGTCGCGGAAAAGCCGAAGGAGAGCGAATTGTCCGGCAGGATCTGGCGGTAGAAGCTGGTGCCGCTACCGAAGATGTAAAGCCCGGGCGTCTCGGCCAGCGGCGCTTCGGTGGAGGTTCCAAGAAGGCCCTGGCTGAGCCGGAACAAGGTCGAGAAATCGTTATGGGGCAGGTCGGTATAGGTGATCGATATCGCCCGGTTCGGTTCCCTCTCCCGAACGGCGCCGATCAGCCGTCGCATCATGTCCATGGAAGTGCCCCCATCGGCGGCGCCGAAATCGGCGATGGCGAAGGGCAGGCCGTCGGCCAGTCGGGGCATCCTGGCGACAGCCTCGATGACGAGATCGCCGACCTTGTCGATGACGTATTTGGCGCCGACGGTATTGGCCGAATAGTAGCCTGCGCCACGCATGGCGATCTTCTGGCCGTCGGCTGCACTCATTTTGTTCTCCCCTTGTTATTCATCGTCCACCCGGCCGCCACCGGCACCACGCACGCGCGATCTTTCGCTTTCCGGCACATAGGTTCTGGCGGCGAAGGAATTGAGCGCCGCAAGTGTCCGCTCGTCGATCGCGCCGCGCCGGCCTGTGGCTGGCTGCTCGGTTTCGGCGCGGCGTTCGATGACGACATCGGCGCGCGTCGCCAGCCCCACGGGCCGCGCTACGCGCATGGGTGAGCGGCGCAGCATGGCGTCGAACCAGACCGGCAGGCCGACATCCAGGATCGTCAGCGGCATAACGTTCGCTGGAGGCGGTTCGTCGAGCAGCAGGGCCGCCGTCTGGATGGGACAGAGCGGCCCTCCAGTCGCGGCGTCAGTCTCGCCGCTCCGCCAGCGCGCCGCGCGGGCAAGGCTGGGAGGCTCGAAGGATTGTGCTTGTTCGGCAAGGCTCAGCATGGCCTTGCCCCAGTTGTCGTCCTCGGCCGCGATCCGGCGCGCCGCGCGGCCGACATCCTCGGCCAATCCCCATGAAAATCCGGCGCCCCGCGCCGCCTTGGCGCTCAGCGTTTCCACCTCGTTGAACGAAAGGTCGATCACGCGGCCCCTCCTGCCATCGTGGCGACATCCTCGATCAGCGGCTCGCCGCTGAACAGCGCGATGCGCAGCCAGCGGTCGGAGCGCGGATCGAAGCTCTGCGCGCCGAAGAACGCCAGCTTGGCGCGCAATATGTCGACGGGCCGCAATTCAGCGCCGATCAGATTGTCGTGGATCTCGGCATAGGGAAATTGCGCGACGATCTGGGCGCGTCGCACCGCATGGCGCCATTCGGGCCAGCGCAGCAGGAAGTCGGCTACACTGGCCGAGGCCGGCTCCTTTGCCAGCGCGGCCGCCAGGCCGAGCGCGTCGCGCGCGGTGGCCAGGGGCTGTTCGAGCTCGGCGCCATCCTCCTCGAAGCGTTCGCCAAGCCGGGGCTCTAGCTTTTCTGCCGACACATACCAGAAGCGCGCGCTGGCGGCTGGCTCGGCGAAGTCGATTGCCATCGCCCAGGAATAGGAATCGAGAAGTGCCCGGCGAAGCAAAGCGCAACCCATGCCGCCTTCTATGGCATGGCCGGGCGTCTCGTCGGCCTTCATCGTGTCGCCGAGGTCGTCGATCAAGGTGCCGTGCGGTTCGAGGATGAGGGAGACGCAGGCTTCCTGCCCTTCCAGCGAGAAATTCTCTTCAGCGAAGCGATAGAGCGCATCCCAAGGCCGCGGCTTCGCCAGAAGCTGATCGAGGTTTTCCGACAGCGCGCCGAGATCGGCGGCCAATATTCGGGTTGCCGTGGCCTGGCGGCTATCGTCGCTGTGCCAGCGGGCAACGCGCCGGCGCAGATCGGCGAGCGCGTTCGAGAAGGCGTCTCGTTCCGCCGCGCCGGCATGTGGTTCGGCGCGCACCCGCGCCAGCGCGGTTTCGCGGGCGAGGAACCAGCTATGCGTCAACAGCGGATGGCGCACGAGGAAGGGCGCCATGCCGAGTCCGGTCGCGTTGCCCACACCGAGCGCCCGGCGCAGGTCCGGCGCCAGCTTTGCCGCGCCGGCCGGATTGCGGCGACGGGCAATGTGATCGACAAGGTCGAAAGTGAAGGACCGGATCAGCCAGACGGTGAGCATTTCAGCCTGGAAGGATCCGGCAAGCTCCGGCCGTGAGGATATCTCGTCGCGATCCACGATGCCGAACTTGCCGTTGCCGTAGACCGCCGTGGTGCGAAGCAGATAGCCGACGCCGAGCAACTGCTCCTCATCCGGCTGTTGTCCCTGCGCCAGCGCCGCGGCGACGTCCTCGAAGAGCCTGACACTCTTGTTCGCGCGCGCCAGCACCAGTTCGCGGCTGGTGTAGCGGCCCGCCTCCTGCAGCGGCGCATTTGCCTCCAGCCGGGCGATGTCGGCGGCGTCCGGCAATCCGTCATAGAGCACGTAGCTCGTGTCCCAGGCCTGCGCGATCACGCGGTCCGAGCGCTTCTCGTCGTCGAGCGGCGTGGAGAACGCGACCAGGCTGTATATCCTTGCCG
>NZ_RZSA01000785.1:0-3233 GCF_003998075.1 Mesorhizobium sp. M2A.F.Ca.ET.037.01.1.1
CCCTAGGATCCATTCCGTAACGCTACCGCGCTGCTAACATGGCAGAATTCTGCACCGTTGCACTCTACATCACAGGTCACGGAATGGATCCTCGGGTCAAGCCCGAGGATGGCGACGCGCTAAAGGCTTCGCACAATCGCGAACGTTTGCGTGGGTTTCCCGACTGACGATGGGATCGAGAGGCCTACGCTCCAAAAACCTTCTCGCCACCGATCCAGACATTCTTGACATCCAGATCCTCCGACAGCCCAACAATGTCGGCAGCTGTCCCGTTGGCGAACCGCCCGAGCCGGTGCGGCTGGCCGATTGCCTCGGCGGGATAGAGCGAGGCCATGCGCAAGGCCTCGTCGAGATCGAGCCCGATGACGCGATGGACGAAGCGGATGGCGGAGATCATGTCCAGGTCGGCGCCGGCCAGCGTGCCGTCGGCGAGCCTGAGGCTCCCGTCCTTGCGGTAGATGGTGCGGCCGTTCAGCGTGAACGACGTCATGTCGGTGCCGATCGTCGCCATGGCGTCGGTGACCAGCACGATCTTGCCTGGCCCCTGCTTGCCGCGCAGCGCGAGGATCATCGTCGCCGGATTGACATGGATGCCGTCGGCGATGATGCCGGCATACAGACCACCGCTATCGATCGCAGCGCCCGCCAGGCCCGGCTCGCGGTTGCCGATCTGGCTCATGGCGTTGAAGAGATGCGTCACCACCGTGGCGCCGGCGGCGGCGTAGGCGCTGGCCGTCGCGTAATTTGTATCGCTATGGCCGAGGCTCACGATAACGCCGGCCTTGGCCAGCGCGGTGACACGGACCGGTTCGACCGATTCCGGCGCGATCGTGGTGAGCAGCACCGGCAGGTCCTGGCGCGCGGCGATGAGCGCGGCCTGGTCGGCGTCGGTCATCGGCCGGATCAGCGCCGGATCATGCGCGCCCTTGCGGGCCAGGGAAAGATGCGGCCCTTCCAGATGCAGGCCGAGGAAGCCCGGCACCTTTTCCCGGGCCGCCTCGCCGCCCGCAGCGATGGCGGCGGCGGTAATCGCCGGCGTGTCGGTGATCAGCGTCACCAGCAGCGCCGTGGTGCCGAAAGGCGCATGCGCCCGGCAGATCGTCTCTATCGAGGCGACGTCGGGATGGTCGTTGAGCATGACGCCGCCGCCGCCATTGACCTGGATGTCGACGAAACCGGGCACCAGCAGGCCGCCGCCGGTCTCGACCACCGGAACGCCGGACGGAATGGCGCCGGCGGGCAGGATGGCCTCGACCAGGTCGCCCTTGACGACAAGGGCGGCGTTGTCATGCCAGTCGGCGCCGTCGAAGATGCGGGCGCCGGTGAGCGCGAAACGGTTGCTCATACGGTTTCCGTCACCTTGCGCAGATTGCGCGGCGTATCCGGGTCGAGGCCGCGATGACGCGCGAAGGCCTCGACGAAGCCATAGAAGGACACGATCAGCGGCAGCGGATCGGTAAGCGGATGGCCGGTAGCGACATGGGGAAGAAGCCTCGCGGCCTTGGCCTTGTCGGAGGTGATGAAGGCGGCGGCGCCCTTGGCCGTCAGACCATCAGCCGCCTCGGCGACCGAGGGTTCCGACGCGTCTCGCGCGGCAAGCGCCAGCACCGGGAACCCCGGTCCGACCAGTGCCAGCGGCCCATGCATGACTTCCGCCGCGCTGTAGGCCTCGGCATGCATGGCGCAGGTTTCCTTGAATTTCAGCGCCGCCTCGCTGGCGATGGCGAAGGAGGGGCCACGGCCGAGGATGAAGAGCGACTGCGGATCCTCCAAGGCGCCGGCGAGCGCCATCCAGTCGCAGGCGATCGCCTTCTCGAAATGGGCCGGCAGGCCGGCGAGCGCCTTGAGCAGTGCCTGGTCGTCGGTGGCGTGCGCCATCAGCGCGAGGCCGGCGACGGCCGAATTGACGAAGGTCTTGGTGGCCGCGACGGAGCGCTCCGGCCCGGCGAGGATATCGATGGCGTAATCGGAAGCCCGCGCGAGCGGCGAGTCGGCCGTGTTGGTGATGGCGACGGTGAGCGCGCCGCCGGCCCGCGCCGTTTCGGCCATGGCGACGATGTCCGGGCTCTTGCCCGACTGCGAGACCGCCAGGCAGGCGGAACCACGGAGTCTCAACTTGGCGCCGTAGATCGAAGCGATCGACGGCCCGACGGAAGCGACCGCAAGGCCGGCCGTCAGCTCGACGGCATATTTCATGAAGGTCGCGGCATGGTCGGACGAGCCGCGCGCCACGGTGACGACGAATTGCGGGTCACGCTCGCGCAGGCCGCGACCGGCCTCGGCCAAAGCCGAAGCCGAGCCGTCGAGAAGGCGGGCGGCGGCTTCAGGGATCTCGTCGATCTCGCGCCGCATATGGGTGGTGGTGGCGCTCATGGCCGGATCTCCTCTCCCGGCCCGGTCAGCCGGAGTTCCGCGACGAAATCATAGGCGTCGCCCCTGTAGACTGAGCGGGTGAACTCGATCACCTTGCCGCTCGCCAGATACGAAATGCGCTCGATCTGCAGTCCGGCAACCCTCGGCGGCACTTCCAGGAGGCGCGCATCGGCATCGCCGAGATTGGTGGCCGAGATGCGCTGCACGGCGCGCACCGGACGATTGCCAGTCATGCCAAGCGCGGCGTAGAGCGAGGAGCCGATCGCTTCGGGATCGGGCAGAACGCTGGCCGAGAGCGCCGCGCGCTCGATCGCCAGCGGCGTGTCGTCGGCGATGCGCAGGCGCGCGACGCGGGCCACCAGCTCGGTCGAGGAAAGGCCGAGCACCATCATCTCGTCGGGCGACGGCGCATAGAGGCCGCGGTCGAGCCAGACCGAACGCACCGTCATGCCGCGGCGCGCCATGTCCTCGGTGAAGGAAGTGAGCCGGGACAGCGACTGCTCGACGCGCTCCATGCGCGGCGCGACGAAGGTGCCCGAGCCGTGGCGCTGGATGAGGATGCCGCCCTTGACGAGGTCCTGCACCGCCTTGCGCACGGTGACGCGCGAGATATCGGCCTTGCTGGCGATGTCGCGCTCCGACGGCAGCGCGTCGCCGGGACCGATCAGGCCGCGATTGACCGCTTCCTCGATGCTTTTCCGCAGTTGCAGATAAAGCGGCGCGCCGCTCTGCGAGGATTGTTTCAGCATGGCGAATATCTGGTCGGCGGCGCTCATCGGGCGGCCTCCGAACCATTGGCGAAGACGCGCGCGGCCATCTGAACGGCGCCGCCCAGCGCATCGTCGAGCGGGGCTTTGAGC
>NZ_RZSA01000786.1:0-3222 GCF_003998075.1 Mesorhizobium sp. M2A.F.Ca.ET.037.01.1.1
CTGCCGGACTGCGCGGCCCTTCGCTGTCGCTCAGGGCTTTCGTCGCTCGGAAAGCCAAGCAATTGGCTTTCCGTCCATTGCGCGGACCGCTCCTCAACCTCCTCAAGGGGGAGATTGGCAGCTTTGGCGCGGCGCCTCTTCTGCAACGTTGACGATTAGCGAAAGAGAGCGTGACATCCGATCTCCCCCCTTGAGGGGGAGATGCCCGGTAGGGCAGAGAGGGGGGCCTCGCGCCAGCATTGCGAGGCTGTCGTTAGTGCGCGCCCCCTAGGACAGAAACACCCTTTCGAACTCCCGCTTTCCTCCGGGCGAAAACACCACGGCGCGGCTGTCCTTCTCGCGGCGGGCCCATTTCTCGGCGATGATCCTGTCTAGGATAGCGGCCCCGAGCGTGCCGGCGAGATGGGATCGCCGCACGCTCCAGTCGAGGCAGGCGCGGCACACCGGCCGCCGCGCCTTGGCCTGGATCTCGATGCCGAGCGCGGAAAAATGCGAGGCGCCGGCTGACGAGAGGCGGATCTCGTTGTCCTCGCGCAGCAAAAGCTTCCTGTCGAAGAGCCGGTCGAGCATCGCCACCGCCTGCTCGCCGGCGAGGTGGTCGTAGCAGACCCGCGCCACGCGCATGGCCGCGTCGCGCGGTCCCGGCCGCACCCGCTTCGGGCCGACCGCCTCGGCGACGCCGATGATCGCCTCGATCATGCCGGCCACCTGCGCGCTGGCCAGCCCGTAATAGCGGTGACGGCCCTGGCTGGCCAAGGTCAGCAAGCCGCCTTCCATAAGCTTGGACAGATGCGAGGAAGCCGTGGGCAGCGACACGCCGGCTTCCAGCGCCAGTTCCGACGCCGTCAGCGCCGTGCCGCCCATCAGCGCGTTCAGCATGTTGGCGCGGGCCGGGTCGCCGACCAGGCTGGCGATGCGGGCGATATCGGGTCCTTCACGCATGGTTCGATCCTCATCGAAGCATTCCCGTCAGGGAAGCATTATTCTGGGGTCATCTCAAGCAGCCCGGGCAAACACTCCTGACAGGAGGATGCCTAGAGCATGATCCCGAAAAGTGGGAACCGGTTTTCGGAAAAGATCATGCTCCAACAAAGAGTTAGAGCAGGATGACGATTCGACGAAACGTCATCCTGCTCTAGCACAGAGCCGCCAGCGATGTTTCGATCACGGTCGAAGCATCGATGTGCGCAAGCCAACCGACGAGGAGACCGACATGACCATCACCTGCTTCATCCGCTACGAGATCGACCCGTTCGGCCGGGCGGCCTTCGAGCAATATGCGCGCGCCTGGGGCCAGGCCATTCCGCGCTGCGGCGCCGAGCTAATCGGCTACTACGCGCCACATGAAGGCTCGTCCACCACGGCTTACGCCGCCTACAACATCGAAAGCCTCGCCGCCTATGAGGCCTATCGCGCCCGGCTTGCCGCCGACCCCGCGGGCAAGGCAAATTACGAGTTCGCCAGGCGCGAGAAGTTCATCTTGAAGGAAGATCGCGTCTTCCTGAAGCTGGTGTCGGGGCCGCATGGTCCAAGGCAGCTCTTTCGCACCCACGTGACCGTCAAGGAAGGAATAGAGGCATGATCGCTGTCATCTTCGAGGTCGAGCCGGCGGAAGGAAAGCGCGATGCCTATCTCGGCATCGCCGCCGAGCTCAGGCCATTGCTCGAGAGCATCGACGGCTTCATCTCGGTCGAGCGCTTCCAGAGTCTGACCGATCCGAAGCGCATGCTGTCGCTGTCCTTCTGGCGCGACGAGGAAGCGGTGAAAGACTGGCGCAACACCGAGGAGCACCGCCAGGCGCAGCAGGCCGGACGCGGCGGCATCTTTGCCGGCTATCGTCTGCGCATCGCCCAGGTCGTGCGCGATTACGGGCTGACGGAAAGGGCCGAAGCGCCGGAAGACAGCCGCGCGGCGAACGGGTGAGCCTTCGTCCGCGATCGGAGGAGAAGCGGAGGGCTGCTATCACAAACCGGTGAAGGCTGTAACGAAGCGATCCGCCCCGGCGAAATGGGAGCATGACCCCGCTACGGAGATTGCTTCCCATGACCGGATTGAAGACGAGCCTGCGCGCCGGCGCGATGCTCGCGGCCACCATCGGCGCCGCGGCCGCCCAGCCGCTGACCGTGGTCGAGCTGTTCACCAGCCAGGGCTGCTCGTCCTGCCCGCCGGCCAACGCCAACCTGATCAAGGTCAAGGACCAGCCGGGTGTGCTGGCGCTGTCGTTCAACGTCACCTATTGGGACTATCTCGGCTGGAAGGACACCTTCGGCCGCAAGGAATTCACCGATCGCCAGGTGACCTATGAGCCGCCGCTCGGCCGCGACGGGCCGTTCACGCCGCAGGTGGTGGTGAATGGCAGCCATGACGCCGTGGGCGCGGCGCCGGGCGAGATCCAGGGCCTCATCGCCAACAGCGGCCACCCGCAGGGTCCGGAGCTTTTGCTTGGGCCGGGCAAGGTCAGCATCGGCGCCGGCAAGGCGCCCGGCGGCGGCGCCGACATCTGGCTGGTGCGTTACAACAGAGGCGTCGTCGAGGTGCCGGTGGCGCGCGGCGAGAACACCGGCCGCACGCTGCCGCACGCCAATGTCGTGCATGCGCTGACAAGGCTCGGCAGCTGGAACGGCGACGCAACGACGCTGCCGCTGCCGGCGGCCAGCGGCGGCTTGGCCACCGCCGTGCTGGTGCAGGCGCCGCGCGGCGGGCCGATCCTGGCTGCCGCCGCCAACTGATTTTTCATTCCCTTTCGCGCGGGGCCGCATGGGCGGCAACGCTTCACCAAGGCCCGCATGCGCGCGCCAAACCAAGGAGACTATCTGATGACCAAGTTCCTCACGCTGCCGGCTCTGGCCCTCGCGCTTTCCGCCGCGGTCTTCGTTGCCGGCGCCCGCGCCGACGACACGACCAACGCCATGAAGCCCGCCAATGCCATGGCGACGGATGCGATGAAGCCAGCGACGGACGCGATGAAACCGGCCGACGCCATGAAGCCCGACGCGATGAGCACTGAGGCGATGAAGCCGACCACGGATGCCATGAAACCGGTGGATGCGATGAAGCCTGCAACCGACGCCATGAAGCCGGCGACGGACGCCATGAAGCCGGCGGATAGCACTGCTCAGTGAGGCTGAGCTCGCGGGGCAGCCGGCTTCGCAGCCAATCGCGAATGTCAGCGCTGGCCCCCGCTCCGTCTCGGCGCTGCGCGCCGATCCACCTCTCCCCCGC